>CABXXS010000028.1 GCA_902516225.1 Puniceicoccaceae bacterium
AAATAACCGTAATGATGCATTCCCAGATGATGCTACTGAAACAGCCGATAGCGATTCAGATGGTGTCGGTGACAACGCTGATGCTCACCCTGGATACGATGATTCTGTACTCACAACTTACATTAATACATGGCTCACTGCTAATAACTACATAGTAGATGATGGCACTAGCGGAGGTATTTCTCAGGCAGCCTATGACGCAGTTGTAGCAGAAAGGGATGCACGACCCACTCAAGCTTCGTATGACGCAGTTGTAGCAGAAAGAGATGCGCTGCCCACAGCGGCAGAGATACAGTCAACTTTCCTAGATGCAAGGTTAGGTTCTGTAGGGGTCTCTGTTTCAGGCGGAGAAGCTACTATTAGCCTACAAGTAGAGCAAAGTGACGACGACATGACAACTTGGACTTCGCCATCAGAAGGTGCTGCTGATGTTGTTATTCCAGTAAGTGGTGACACTACCTTCTTCCGCGTAAGAGCTCAGTAGTAGTAATATCTTACTGAACACTTAATAAGTAATTAGTTACTCAAGGTCCAATCCGCTAATGCGGGTTGGGCCTTTGTTTGTACGGATATATCTTGGCCGTTCTACCAATCTCTACGGAAGATTGTAGATGTGCTTGTAGTGCGTATTAAGCGGATAGGGGAGAAACTAAGGATTAATTTTGTGCTTTTTTACAGGAATATCATTTATTTGTCTTTAATAGATAATAATTTGCTTTCTTAGCTACACTATATTGTCATACTACGATTCATATCGTAAACAATTCATAACCAACCCTAAAGATTTAATGAATATTACCCCAGTTATTAAGCTAGCCACTGTTTATATGGCATTTTCAATCTCTGCGTACGCCGTAGAGGTTTTCACAGTTACTACCAGTCCAACTTTTCCTACGCAAAATTCAGCTACTTTTCTGGGTAGCGATTACGATACCTACGGCACTACCGACTCAGGCAATGGTTCAGGATGGGGAAGTGGCATAACAGCTAATTTTAATGGTGTTACACCTTGGACGACTGAGGTTAACGGAATCACTAGAAATTGGATATCAGTCGTAAACCCAGGAGACCAATTTACTAGTTCGGGTGGCAACGCATCTACCACAACCTATTATGGTCCGACATTTTATACGGGATTAAATCGTGATCAATATAAAGGCTCGGCTGGTGTAATACATAGTAGCGGTAATGGCTACAGAATTCGCGTTAATAATATCACTGCCACTGACATAGAAAATAATGGTGGTAATGATATTAACTTTAAAGCTTTATTCTTATTCGATGCCGATTTATCTGTATTGGGAGAAAATGAAAATCTTAAGTTTAGTGCTACAGACACTATAGATGCTAGCTTTACTGTACCTAGAAATACTGGGCTAGGTACAACAACTTCAGTAAGTAGTATTAGTGTCGTGAGTGGAGGTACTTTCGATGGATCAGGTGAAGTCTCTATTGAATTCTCTGACCCAGACATGGAAGGTGGTGCAGCACCGACTGCTACAGTCCTAATGAATAGTGAAAACACGGCGGTTGAAAGTGTTACTTTAGATACTGCGGGTACCGGTTACACAAGCGCTCCCACAGCAACATTTGCTGGAGGGGGAGTAAGTATTCAACCCTCTACTAATGTTACTTTAGTCACGGCTTCTCAAGGCGTCACAAACGGTAGGGCGTCTTCAGCTACATACCGTCCTATGATCAAAGCAGGGGATGAATACTATGCAGGTCCCGTCTATGCTGCAGATCTATCGGCAATAGAGTCAGCTGGTGTAAATTCTAGTGTATATAGCGTTTCCCAGGTAGCTGGTGGGGATACTGTATGGACTTTGATGCCTAGTATGGAAAGAACTAACAATGCTTTACAAACTCACTCTAGTCATCCGAAAAATTTGACTGTTATCTCTGATGGGACTGAGACTTTAGTGACTGGTTCACAAATCAAAAATATTACTCAGGTGGGATTTATGCTCGAGACTAATGCTACTATTAATACTGGTGGCTACAATCTTGGTGTACGACAATTCTCCGCTAATGCAACACCAGCAACACCAGGTAGTGATGCAGATGGCGACGGCGTTGTTGATGCTGAAGATGTCCACCCTGGATTTAATGACTCAGCACTTACAACCTATCTAAATGACAATAACTACATTGTAGATGAAGGCTCGGGCGGAGGCGACGGCTCAGGTGGACTTAGCGAGCAAGATATCATTGACTTAAGAGCAGGTTCAACCTTGATCGATGCGTCTACTGGATCTGCAGCCATTACTATCCAATTGGAGCAAAGCACTGACATAACAGATCCCTCAGCATGGACCGACATGGGATCAGAAGGTCAAGCCACTGTGACAGTCCCTATGAGTGGAGATACTACTTTCTTCCGTGTAAGAGCTCAGTAATAAATTTAGCACTTTTCTTGTACTTTGCTACACAAGGTCCAGTTCGTTGTTACGGGTTGGACCTTTTTAATTAATAAAAGTTATCGTTATGGCTTTTTATTCCCTTATCTAAATTGATTTGCCGCATTAGGACGAAATATCGCCGTACTTTCTGTTAATTATAACATTTCTAATTGACCCCCAACACCAGTAATTATTAATATAATTCGTTTTTAATTAAATTATACCCTGAACCCAATCATTATGAATATTACCTCTATACTTAAGCTTACTACTGCTTTTGTGGCATTATCTTTGCATGCACATGCAGCAGAAATCGTCTCAGTTCAAACCAACACAGGCCTGTATCCTATTACAACTGCTGCTAATTTTACTGGTGGTGAATATGACATTTATGGTACAACCGATACTGGCAATGGGAATGGTTGGGGCTCAGCAATTACAACCAATTTTGACGGCATTAATTCGGCCGTAAATCCTGGTGATCAATCTACAGCTGGTGCCAACACATCTACCTATTTTGGTCCAGCCTTCTACGCTGGTGTAAATCGTGATTCTTACCAAGCTTCTGGGGGCGTTCACAACTCTAATAATAATGGGTATCGTATTCGCGTTAACAACATTACCGCTACTACTATTGGTACTGCTCAAGTTGGAACAGCAGCAGTCGGTGAGCCTGGTGATACTGATTATGTTCCTGCATCAGAAGATTACACTCCAGCAACAGGAAATGGTGGAAACGATCTCAACATTAAAGCTGTATTTATGTTTGATGCTAACACCTCCTTACTCAGTTCGGCTAGCAACATTACAGGACAGTTTCAATTCTTAGAAGGAGATCAAATATCAGCGGTAGTAGCAATGCCCAACAATGCCGGTAATCGTACATCTCTTGCAACTTACAGACCGGTAGTAAAAGCAGATGGTGAATATTATGTAGGTCCTCTTTATACTGTAGATCTAAGTGTCCTTAGTGGATCTAATTCATCTACTTTTAGCGTGGATACAGATGCTGGTGCATCGAATTGGATCTTAATGCCAAATATGGAAAGAACTAACAATTCAGTACAAACTAATCCTAGTCACCCGCAAAATTTGACTGTAGATACCTCTGAAAGCGCAACAACTGCAGTAGGCACGACTCTTACTAATATTACACAGGTTGGTTTCTTGCTAGAAACAAATGCAGTAGAAAGTAGTGCTGGCGGATACACACTTGGAGTTAGGAGCTTAAGTGCTCAGGCATCAATTGTAACAGCGACTGGCAAGTCAGTAGATCCCATCGAGTGGACTCAAGACTTTACATCTGAAGTACCCATTTTAGACGGCTTGGGAGGTCTCTCAGGAGAGACACATGCTTATAAATGGTCAAAGTCCGGAAACGGATTAACAGCAGACCCAGCTTCTAGTGTGTCTCAAGATACAGCCGAAGATCAGATAGTTCTAGAAGTAAACAATGCAGGATCTGCAGGTGCCGTTTACCTCAAAATGATCGGACCCGGTACGGAGAATAATAGGCGTGTCGCTCCAGTCTTCCATGAAACTACTTTTGAAATCGACTTTATTGATTTCAAGGGTGGTCAAGCGGATTTAACTCTTAGAACTCGTGGTCATGATGGGTATGTTCAAAGTACCATCGCCCAAACTGGCGTTATAAAGTATTCGACTTGGATGGCCAATTACCAACACACAAATTTCGATAACTTCAGTGGACCGTCTAGCCTTAGAAACAATGCTAACAATCCTGGAATTGTTATAGTAGATGGAGGCACATTTGATTCAGCTAGTGCAGATCCTGTTACCGTTACAATTTCCGGTGTCGCAGAGGGCACAGTTGTGATGAATGCAGAAGGCACTGCAGTTGAAAGTGTGACACTAACAAATTTTGGAAGTGGATACACAGCTGATCCAACTGTAACTTTCTCAGGGGGAGGCATGACTGTAGCTCCAACAGTCAGCTTCAATTACGAAACAGGAAATACAAATAATCAAAATGTAGTTCAAGTTGCCCTCGGTGATACTGATGGAGATGGTATTACTGATAATTGGAACGTTTTTCAAAACGGTCAGACTTTGACCTACATCCAATCCTACAATAGCGTGGAGGACTCAATTAGCTACTACTTCAGCCTCGATGGTGCGGAACCTACATTCATAACTACTTTGACTGCAGCCGATCATTCTCCAGGAGGATATGGCTTCTTCGATGTTACCACTGGTAATAAGTGGGTACAGCCTCGTAATCAAGACGCAATATATATTCAATATCAGAAGTGGAATAATGCAGGTCCTCAAACAGCAAGAGTCGGCATTAACAGTATATCTGTTTCAACAAGCGACGACGACGGTGATAACGTAATTAATCGCAATGATGCATTCCCAGATGACGCTACTGAAACTGCA
The DNA here is from genome assembly GCA_902516225.1 of Puniceicoccaceae bacterium. Next base: position 4,803 of record CABXXS010000028.1, read on the forward strand.
GATGCAGATGGTGACGGCGTAGGTGATAATAGCGACGCTCACCCTGGATACGATGATGCTGTATTTACACCTTACATTAATACATGGCTCACTGCTAATAACTACATAGTAGATGATGGCACTAGCGGAGGTATTTCTCAGGCAGCCTATGACGCAGTCGTAGCAGAAAGGGATGCACGACCCACTCAGGAAGCCTATGACTCAGTCGTAGCAGAAAGAGATGCGATTCCTACAGCAGCAGAGGTACAGTCGACTTTCCTAAGTGATAGGGTAGGTTCTGTAGGGGTCTCTGTTTCAGGCGGAGAAGCTACTATTAGCCTACAAGTGGAACAAAGCGATGATAACATGCAGACCTGGAGCTCTCCAGCAGAAGGCGCTACTACTGTAGACCTTCCAGTAAGTGGAGACGCTACCTTCTTGCGCGTAAGAGCACAGTAATATCTTAACTAACACTTCATGGGTAGTTAGCTACTCAAGATCCAATCCGCTACTGCGGGTTGGATCTTTGTTATATGGGCAACTAAATAGTTTTATTTACGTGGCTATCGATGTTATCTTTATACTTCAACATAATGTAATGAAGTTACCACAATGGATAATAGCTCTTTGCTTTTTAGGAATAAGCTCGCAGTTGTACCCTAATTCTTGGGGGAAGAATAACTTCGGCAGTCTCAAAGATAGTGCGTCCGCAGTATTTAATGGGGAACCTGAAAAAGTATATGGCATTGGCTTTAGTAGCCAAAATGGCGCCTCGTTTAATCAGTATATTAATTCAAATCAGCGATTAAATGATGCTCTAAATAAAGTAGAAGAATTAGGCTATAATCTAATAAGAACCTGGGGCTATAATAGCTATTCGGTAAAAATTTATGATAATATAGTTGCGAATAATCGTACAATAAAAGTCCAACAAGGTATTTGGCTAGAAACTTCTGATTTAAATACCTGCATCAGTATCGTCGACAATGCCCTTCAAGCTTTAGAGCCGTACAAGCACTTAGTTTTAGGAATTAGCCTTCTTAATGAAACAGAAGGCGCAGTGACAGCGCAGACTTTGGGCGCGTTAATTACCTACGCGAGATACAATTATCCTGATTATTTGTATACCGCAAACTTCTTATCTGGAACTCTTAACAAGGAAGAATTCAGCGATGTCTTTACTAACTTAGACTATATAAACGTAAATGAATACGGAGGGTACTTTGGATTTGGAGGTAACCACTCAGTAGAAAATCAAATTAATCAAATCTCTGAAAAAAACTATTCTGCGGTTAGTGACGACAAACTAGTAGTCATTGGTGAGACTGGCTGGCAATCGTATCCGCGTAGTACTAATGAAGTCTTCGATAATAAACTAACTGCCGCTAATCTATGCGACTATTACTATAAAATATCTAATATGATCTATAATGGGGAAACTAGATATGGATTCATGTTTTATTTCAATCTGAGCTCTGCTGGGTGGAAGAATAAGTCTAGTATAGGAGGTTATAATGATGACGATTGGGGCTTGTTTTTAGAAGGTGGTGGCTCCTCTTTGGGCGCTCCGATTTGGAATGCAGAAACCGTATCTAGCGAATTACGTGGTAAATTAAATAACGGTAACGTCGTCGCACTAACAACGCATTATCCGTCCATTCCCACATTAACGAAGGCAGGACACTTTTTCAATTTATCTTGGGTATATAATGATTATGTATACCTACAGTCATCGACTGATTTAGAAACATGGACAACAATAGGCAATAGCAGTCCACACGTTGATACTGTTTCTAGTAAAAAGTTCTATAGAACAAAAGTTATGTTCGATAGATAAAGCGACAGGCGTAAATAATAATCATTTCACATGAAACCAGCTATACTATTTTTCTTATGTTTCTTTTTTAAGATCTCTTTATTTTCAGAGAATATTATAGAAGTATCACTTAACGGTGAATTCAATAATCTAGAAGCAGCGCGTGATCATATTCGTAAACTGCGCGAAAATGACCCCCAGAATCCATATATCATAGAAATTCGAGGGGGTACTTATAAATTAGACGAAAGTGTTTTTTTTGGGAGATTTGATAAAAACCTAACAGTCCGTGCTGCCCTTGGGGAACGAGTACAGTTCGTTGGCGCTAATTCTCTAGACGAAAGTAGATTTCGATCTGTAAAAGACGGAGAATTCCTTAGTAAACTAATAGTACCATCAGTCGCGCAAAAAATAAAAGTTTATGATTTATTTGAAGATATAAAAATTGATTTAGGAGAACATGCAAGGCATGCCTGGGGGCCTAACTTGGAGCCTCCTAATAGAATTCCTCCACCACGTCTTTATAAAGGAAATAAGAGGCAGACACTAGCGCGGTGGCCAAATCATAATGAAAGTAGTCCTTTTATGGTATACGAACACTATACCTCAGAGCCTAGGGCCTTAAGAGGTTACGAAAGAAAGGTTCAATCAATACTAGATAAGATATCAATACCTGGAGAGGTTACTTTGGAGAAAGTTATCGATCCAGGTGATATTTTCAAAAATACGAAAGGTGGACGAGGAGGTACATTTCAAGTTGCTTTCGATCGTATAAAATACTGGAACGACGTAGAGAACATATGGTTAGATGGTGTATTAAGTTCCACATGGGAATGGACTTATAATCGGATCGATTCAATCGATTTAGAAAATTCTTATATTACATTAAAATACCCAGAATTATCAGGCATATGTCAGGGTGCCTCGATTCGCTTACCGCATTTCTATTTCGAAAATATTCCTGAAGAACTAGATCAAAATAGAGAATATTGGATCGATCGGAAGAATGGTTTAATCTATTTCTATGGGGATGGAGATTTATTTGGGCTAAAACTAACTACTTTAGATTCACCTATGCTAGTGCTTGAGAACACGTCAAATATAAGTATTGAGGAACTCGAATTTTCATTTGGTAGAAATCACGGAATTGTAGTAAATAAAAGCCAAGAGATAACTATTAATAAATGTCGATTATCAAACTTTACGAAAGGAGGAATCGACGCTTCCGGTAAGTCTATACGAATTTTAGATTCCCACATACATGGTGTTGGTGCATTTGGTATCAGATTAAAAGGCGGTAATTTATCAACACTCGTACCAGCGGATAATGAAGTTATTAACTGCCATATACACGATTTTGGATGGGAACAAAAATCCCAAATGGCAGGTATATGCGTTTACGGGGTAGGTCATCGTGTTGCCCATAATGAAATACACGATGCGACTCATTTCGGTGTACTAATTAGAAAATCAAATGATGTTACGGTCGAATTTAATGAAATTTACGACCTTCCGAAATACCATAAGTTAGATGGAGGTGCATTATATATCGGGACTGGTAGTACTCCGCAGTGCAGGGGACTTAGAATCATCAACAATTACTTCCACGATATTCCTACAATTGGAGTGTATCCCGATAATTTTTCTTGGGGCGTGGAGATATCAGGTAATGTTTTTCGTAACGTTGGAGTCGATGCAGAAAGGTCAGCTATTGATGTAAATGGGGGTGGAGAGTGCCGCACGTTTAACAATCTGATGATTGATTGTGTTCAAATGTACAGGCAAGGAACTAGACCAAAAGAAGAGCACTGGTTAGAAACATGGAACTCAGTAATAGAAAAGTATGGTAATGGTAAGATAAAAAATACTCCTCATGAAAAATACAGAGATTTTAAGGCATGGTTGACCAAAAAAGATGAGGATGATTTTTATCGGCCTGTAAGTTACGTATACAACAATGTATTATTTCATCCGAATAATGACATCCTTATTGAAAGAAATGTAGATACCACTAGCGGTGTAAAAGATAACTCGAAAGTGCTAGTTACTAATAATAACTGGGCTACAAAAAGTGACCCAGGGTTAATTGATTACCGCGGTGGAAATTACGGATTAAATACTGATGCCCTAGTTTACAAAAAGATTAGAGGTTTTAAGCCTATCTTATTCGAACAAATGGGACGCCGTAAGTAGGAACGTTTATATAATTAGTTTAAAAATCTAGACACCATTCTTATACGCCGTTGTGCGTAAGGTCATTGCATAGGCGATTTACTCTATGCTATATGCTGCGCCTACTACTAGCGAGAAACAGCGCAAATGCTCCAGCTATCCAAGCGTAAGAGGAAGGTTCTGGAACTGCTACGGATATTTCCTCATATCCCCAGGCCTGTGAGCCAAAAGTATGTGCAAATTTGCTGAATTTAAAGGAGCCCTCTGTCGAGAATCCAATGACTGCACGATCATAACCTACAGGGTTTAAACTAATGGAGTTTGTGCCAGTTGTTAAATTTACCCACCCAAGTGAATAAGTGGATCCGTTTTCATGTGAGCTAATTTGCCTCCACCTAGCGCCCGCGCTCGCTTCGATAATATCGAGAGTGAAGGTATGATTAGTCGGATTGTAGGGCCAGAATGAGTTAGCATCAGACGCATTATGTATTCTTTTGTAAGTATCCCCACCATCAAAGATTTCACCATTAGTGAAATAGTTATTAGAGATGAGCTCACCATCGGTCGGTAAAGAGATGCTTTCTACGCCTCTGAATGGATTGGAGGCAGAATACTCAGAAATTACAGTTACAGGGAAGATGTTTATCGCATATGCCTTTGCAGAGACAAAAAGTATGCAGAGTATTAATGAGAATCTCATAACGAGGTATTTGATATAATCTCCATGAATCTGACTTGGGTCAACAAAGCGTTTGTATCTGCCATGAACTGGGTAACTTACAGAAAGGATATAAACTTATCAAGACTCACACTGAAGTAAGGAGCTCTTGGGAAGTGTAATAGTCGATTAATAAAGCCATTTCGAAGTGAAGGACTGATATTTGTATTTGTGGAATATAGGCTTAGATGATTTATCAAATTTTGTGGATGAGAGCTTTACATAGTAGTTTATCTATACCAACTGGAATAATCATTATAGAGAATCATCATAAAATGCATAATCCTTTGGCAAGGATAGCGTCATACTTTTACGTTTCTCATTGTCAAAGTGTGCTTTAGCTTTAGCCATTTCTTTTCTTTCCCAGATAACATCAGAAAAACTTTCTGGAAGGACAGAGGGTAAGAGTGCTTTCAAGTGTTCGAATTCACTTTGAATTTTGAGATAATCATCGCTCAATGCCAAATTCTCATATCCTTTCCCATCGAAAGAACCATTTGTTTTATATAGTTTACCCTTAGGTTGACCATACAGTGGGCTTACTGCTTCTAATAAGTGGGTTTTGGTTCTTATCAATCTAGTTGGTCCAGGGAATGAATAGATTGCAGGCTTAGTTACATCGCTGTCCCCTTTGAGGAAAGGAGCTAAACTTACCCCATCATATTTGACATCACTCAGATCAACCTCTGCCCATTCAGCCAAGGTAGGTAGAATATCTGTAAAATCCATTAGTTCACTGGTAGGTCCAGCAAAGTTTATTTGGGGACCTGCTAGGACGAATGGCACGTGAACACCATATTCAACGCCTTTCCCTTTAGCTGAAGATGTAGTCCCATTATCTGAGGTATAGATAATTATAGTATCCTCACTTAAGCCCTGTTCTTCTACTGTAGCTATGATGCGCCCGACTAATTCATCCATGTAGCGTACCTGACTTTTAAATATTTTCATACCTTCAGGCGTTCCTTTTCTTATGTGCGTATTATCTGGAAGTAGTCCTGCCTCCACCTCATATGGGGTAACACAGTGCGCACTATGCGCTAGATTCATTGTATACATAAGGAAGAATGGCTGGCCATCAGGACGTTCTTTTTTAATCTCCTCACATATGAAATTAGTAAGAATGTCTGGACCATAATCTTTCATCTCGGTCTTCATCATTTCCCCGTCTTTAATAAATCTGGGTTTCCAGTATCGCGAAATAATTGGTTCGCCGCTGATGGCTGCTCTTTCCCAAGTGTCGTCGGGTATCAATTTCTCCCCAATAAGTTTTTCGTACATTTGAGGGTTCGAACTATATTCTATATATCTGTCTATACCTAATTGCTCAGATATTTCATGTACGTGCCCTCCAGTTATTGTCCTATGATGCCACTTACCTGCCCAGCCTACGAAGTAGCCACCATCTTTCATAATCTTAGTCAAACATGGCAGGGACTGGTAATGATTCCGATATTCTTTCCTTCTATGAGCAACAGTTTCCGCATTTGATTCGAGATAATTTAACTTGTTGTCATATGCACCTGTATTTACCGCATAATTTCCAGTATATAGCATTACGCGTGAAGGCCCACAGATTGCTTGTGCGTAGCAAGTATTAAAACGAACGCCTTTTTCTGCAAGGCGATCAATATTCGGAGTGATCGATTTGCTATCAAGTACGCCATAACATCCGATTTCTTCAAAACCTACATCATCAGAGATGATAAATATGATATTAGGTTTATTTACTTTGTTGGAAAAAACTTCTCCTAAAGGAAAAATCAAAAGTCCGAAAACTAAAGTTGAGAGAATTACTGTTCTATTTAAGCGAAAGATTGTGAGTTTATTTTTTGGCATATTCATGGGTATCTATTTGTTATTTTAAACAAT
>CABXXS010000029.1 GCA_902516225.1 Puniceicoccaceae bacterium
CCAGATGCAGCTCTGTGCCCGCCTCGAGATAGTCAACTATCAATACAACAAAGAACATAATCAGTTTCGTTAAGAACAAGAGAGCTCTATAGAATTATAAACCCATAGAAAAAATGACAAAGCAATCCCCAGAACGCCACGAATTTCAAGCAGAGGTTAAACAAGTCCTCGATATCGTCGTCCACTCTCTGTACACAGACAAAGAGATCTTTGTGCGCGAATTAATCTCCAACGCCTCCGATGCGACCGAGAAACTACGCCACAATCAAGTCGCAGAGAAAGACGCTGATATATTCGATGCCGATTTAGAGCTTGAGATACAAGTCAGCGCCGACGAAGAAGCTGGTGAAATCACTATACGCGACTTCGGCATAGGCATGACGCATGAAGAGCTTATCGAAAACCTTGGTACTATCGCTCACTCGGGCTCAAAAGCCTTTCTTAACGCACTAAAAGAAGGCGGCGAACAAAATGATAACTTAATCGGTCAGTTCGGCGTGGGCTTCTACTCTGTATTTATGGTGGCTGACTCGGTCAAAGCCTACACCCGAAGCTGGCACAAAGAAGGCAAATGTTATTGCTGGTCCAGCGATGGTTCAGGTGCTTACGAGATTGAGGAAGTCGAAGGGGAACGACGCGGTACGCGTATTGTTATTTCCCTTAAGGAAGAGTATAAAGATTTTGCGAAAAAAACGCGCTTAGAAGAAATCATCAAGAAGTATTCTGCCTTTGTTCAATTCCCAGTAATGGTCGAGGGAGAAAAGCTCAACACCGTCGGCGCTATCTGGCTAAAGGGTAAGAACGATATTAGTGATGAAGAATACAAGGAGTTCTATAAATTCCAGGCTAAGGCTTTCGACGATCCCCGCTTCTGGCTACACTTTTCGGCCGATGCCCCACTTTCGATAAACGCATTGATATTTGCTCCTACAGAAAACATGGAGGGCTTTGGCTTCGGCCGTATGGAACCTGGGGTCAACCTCTACTGCCGTAAAGTTTTGATAGATAGTAACCCGAAGAATCTTTTACCCGACTGGCTTCGCTTCGTTCGCGGCGTAGTCGACAGCGCCGACTTACCTCTAAATATCTCACGGGAGTCCATGCAAGATAGTACCCTTATTCAAAAGTTAAACAAGGTCATAACTAAACGCTTCCTTAAGACACTTGAAGATAAGGCTAAAAAAGAGCCAGAGATCTACAACGAATTCTGGGATAGCTTTGGCCTTTTTCTAAAGGAAGGCGTGACCACTGACTTTACTCACCGCGATCAACTACTCAAACTACTGAGATATGAATCCTCCTATACTGAGGCAGGAAAGACCACAAGTTTAAGTGACTACTTGTCTCGCGCCCCTGAGAATCAGAAAGAGATTTACTATCTCTATGGTCCTAGTCGAGAAGCCGTCGAAAGCGGCCCTTACATTGAAGCATTCAAAACGCGTAACATCGAGGTGCTTTATCTCTACGAACCTATCGACGAATTCGTCATGAATCATGCCCGTGCTTTCGAAGAGAAGAACTTTGTTTCCGCTGACAGCGACGACATCGATCTTGATTCTGTCGCCCCCGATACGGATACCGATAAGGCTGATTCGCTTGAAGCTAGCGAGTCCGAAGCGCTCTGCGCATTTATAAAGGAAAAGCTTGGTGATGAAGTCAGTGAAGTCTCTGCTAGTGAGCGACTCGTAGGTAGCCCAGCTATGATAGTGAATGCCGACAAGATGATGACAGCACAAATGCGCAAGATGATGAAGGCAATGCAGCAGAAAGCAGGCGGCGGCGATATGGGCACAGAGCCTAAACCAAAGCTTCAAGTCAACCCACGACACCCCTTGGTCAAAAACTTAGCGAGTTTGCGAGAGAGCAACGATGAACTAGCTTCTCTTATTAGCCAGCAACTCCTAGATAATGCACGCGTAGTCGCTGGGCAACTAGAAGACCCAAGCCAGATGGTGCAGCGAAACTACAAAATTTTGGAGCAACTCAGCGCAAAGTAACCGGAATTAGTGCATAACTAAATAAATGAAATTATGCGCGTTTGGATTCTTAGCTTCTGGCTGTTAGCATCCTCAGTAGTTACTAAAGCGATCGAAAGAGTCGAAGGTACGTGGGAGGTGCTTGATGGCTGTCGTCTAGTTAGCGCGCCTTTTAATGATGGTGATAGTTTCCTTATATCCCACAGGGGTGAGACGTATACCTTTCGCCTGTTTAACGTGGATGCTCTAGAAACGAGCGAAACCTACATCGACCGGATCAGTGACCAGGCTCGCTATTTTGACATGCCCCCAGAGAGGGTCACCGATGGTGGGAATTTAGCCAAAGAGTTCACACGTAAATTACTTCTAGGTAAGTTTACCGTTATCACTAGATGGGAAGACGCTAGGGGAAGCAGTCGATACAAACGATACTTCGCGCTTATCCGCCAAAGTGATAAATACCTTTCAACCGAACTTGTGCTAGCTGGACTAGCTAGGCTGTATGGTAAACCAATTGAAAGTCGATGGCCAGGTGGCATCAAACCACACACTTTCTACGAACGCTTAAAAGAGAGCGAGCGCGAAGCCAAGGTAAAAGGTCGTGGCCTGTGGACTTTCAACAACCAATTCATAAATGGAGAAGATACACCAAAAGCTCTAATAAAAACGAGCGATCAGCCAATTAAAAGCCTTACAGATATAAACACCGCTAGCTCTTCGGATCTGCAAAAACTACCAGGCATCGGCGCAGCTTTAGCGACTCGAATCATTGATGCGCGCCCGATAAAAAGTATGGATTCACTTGTGGAAATCAGTGGTATCAGCGCGAATACCCTCGATGCATTCAGCCATATGGTTATCGTCAAAGAGCCTCCGCTCCCGCCTCTTACTGCCGCCTTTTACCGAGCTAATCCCTCTAAGCATTTAAATACAGAAGTCGCCGTGCGCGTTAGCTACATCGATAAAAGTACGAAGAAAGGTCCGGACAGTTTTAGAGCCGTCTCGCTTAAAACCTCCTACAATGGAAAAGACGGCGGTATGATAACAGCATTCATTCCAGATGAGTTTTACGAGTCCTTTCGGAGCTACTACAGCGATCCTGGGCGCGATTTTAGCGGACTACTCTATAAACATGAGGGAGAACTCGTAATAGTTTATCAATGGAAGTAAAATCACCTACTCCTTTTCCCTAAGGGCGCATATAAATATGCAAAGAAAGAAGGAAAGCAGCGGCTACAACAGACCCAATATACTATACTAAAATAAGCACTGGCCTTGTAGAAGAGGACTAAAAAATGAAATTTGGGCGAAAAACAGCTTGATTTCGCGCCCGAGCACGATTTGCTCTCCACCTTTTCCATGAAAGCTACTATTAAAACACAAGGTCGCCAATTCACTGTAACCGAGGGCGATGTTCTTAAGGTCAACGTTTTTCCTGGAACGGAAGCGGGCGACTCCATTGACATCAATGAAGTACTAATGGTAGGCGAAGGAGTCGAAGCACGCTTCGGGAACCCACTAGTAGAGGGAGCTAGCGTTAAAGTTACTATTCTTGAAAATAAAAAGGATAAAAAGATAGTAGTCTTTAAAAAGAAGCGTCGCCAAGGTTATAAAAGGCGCCGTGGTCATCGCCAACACCTATCTATTATTAAAGTAGAATCTATCAAAGGCTAATCACAACTAATTTGGAGAAACCAGACTATGTCACACAAAAAAGGACAAGGAACCTCACGCAACGGGCGCGACAGTAATGCCAAACGCCTCGGTGTTAAAAAATTTGGTGGCGAGGTAGTCGTCGCAGGAAATATAATCCTACGTCAGCGCGGCACGCGCTACCACCCAGGGGCCAATGTCGGCATGGGACGAGACCACACTCTCTTCGCATTAAAAGATGGGAAAGTCGCCTTCGATAAATCACACCGGAAGATTAATGTGGTAGAAGACGCCGTCGCATAAGGTAGATTGCGCAACTTGATTTCTAATCCCGCTTGAATTACGCGGGATTTTTTATTCCCTATTAATATTAGGCCTTAGGATAACATATACTCTACGACATGTTCATAGGGTCTACATCGATTAAATCGATTACTTCTTTATCCATTTTAAAGGCTTCTCGTAGGGCAGCGATTTTAGGGATTACTCGGCTGGTATTAGAGGAAAAGTACCACAACTGAAAGCGGTATTCTCCACGTATCTTTTCGATTGGCGCGGGAGCAGGACCGCGTATCTCCATCTGGTCATTCATCTCTTTTTCCACTACTTTAAGCCATTGTTCGATATAGAAATTAACCTTGTCAGGATTGCGCCCACGGAAGAAATGACGGATGAGACGACGAAAAGGAGGATAGTTAAACTCCCGGCGCTGCTCTAGTTCCTCCAACTGGAAGCCATCAAAGTCGGACTTACGTGCGAACTGTATAGGTGGGGCATGTGGGGTGTGAGTCTGGATGACCACCTCACCCGCGCGATCTCCTCGCCCAGAGCGACCAGAAACCTGTACGATCAACTGAAAGGTGCGCTCTGCGGCGCGGAAGTCTTCCACATGGAGCGATTTATCAGCGTCGACAAGACCAACAAGAGTAACGTTAGGGAAGTCGAGACCTTTAGCGATCATCTGAGTACCGATAAGAATATCAATTTTACCAACGCGGAAATCATTCAGGATTTTTCGGTATAGATTCTTCTTCGACATCGAGTCGGCATCCATACGGACGATTTTGGCCCGTGGCATAATTTTCTGAACGATATCTTCAATCTTCTGAGTGCCTAAGCCGCGCTTACGGATATTAGAAGATTTACATTGCGGACATCTAAGCGGAGCCAGACGCTCTTGCGCACACAGGTGGCAACGAATCTTGCCATCCGTGCGGTGAAAGGTCATGGGCAGACTACAATGCTCGCAACTTGCGACGTATCCGCAATCAGGACATAATATGCTAGTTGAAAACCCTCGCCGATTAAGAAAGAGAATGCTTTGTTCCTTCTTTTCAAAGCGGTCGATAAGTTTATCCGCAAGAATACTAGAAATGGGGGATGGTCCCTTGCTCGACAGGCCCTCACGACGCATGTCCACTAGGTGTATTTTAGGCAACTGGCGGTGGTCGACTCGATTCAAAATACAATCCACGGCATACTTACCTCTTTCCACATTATAAAGAGACTCTAGTGATGGAGTAGCCGAGCCGAGGACACACAGAGATTTGTTAATCATAGCACGATAAACCGCTACGTCCCGCCCATTGTAGCGAGGCGACTCTTCCTGTTTATAGGAGGGCTCGTGCTCCTCATCTACGATTATAAGTTTAAGATTCTGTACAGGGGCGAATACAGCAGAGCGCGCGCCGACAACAACGTGCGCTTCGCCGCTGGCCAAGGATCTCCAAGCGTCGTAGCGCTCGCCCTCGGAGAGATGACTGTGCCAGACCACTGTATGTACCCCTCGGGCTTCGAGGCGTGCACGCACACGCCCTACGGTCTGTGGCGCTAACGCCACTTCAGGAACTAAACAAATGACGCCTCCACCAGAAGCCACAATTTTTTCAATCGCATGTAGGTAGACTTCTGTTTTACCCGATCCGGTTACCCCATGGAGTAAGCGCACGCTAAATGTACCAGTTAATATTGCTTCATGAAGGGCCTTAACCGCGGCCTGCTGTTCATCGGTCAGCGTGGGGCGTGTTTCGGATACAACTGCCTCCTGAGAGCCTAAATCGTCCTCATAAGCAACGCGCTCTTCCTCAGTATCCGTTTCATGAAGGAATCCTTTAGTTACAAGTCCATCACAAGCCGACGCACTTAGCTTCATAGCTTTGAGTATATCAGCCCGGGGCAGAGGCTTAATCTGCTGACGAATAAACTTAAGTAGACTAGCTTGTTTCGGGGCACGTTTTTCAAGTGTTACTAATTCTATAGAAGTGGGTGCTTTACCTTTAGAAATATAGCGTCGCTTCTTCGGCTTCATCCCTTTACGTATAGCTGCTGGGATCATAGTCTCTAAAATTGCTTCAGTGCTAGCCGCGTAGTATTGCCGTACCCAATAAAAAAGATCCATTAAATCTGGGGGCAGAACAGGATAGGGTTGCACCACCTCAAAGAGCATCTTTAGCTTTCCTGGTGGTACGACTTGATCGGTTCCTAAGCGAGCAACGACTCCTAACTCACTACGGCGCCTAAGCGGGATACGCACCAGTGAACCGATTTTGAGCTCTAATTGGCAGGTTGCAGGCACAGCATAAGCTAGAGCTTTATCAAAACCAGACAGAGCAATCACTTCAACTACTGTGGTATCGTGATTAGACTTATGCTTAGGCATTAAACTATTCTTTAAGACACCTTATTACACGGCAAGCTCATCTGAACGAGTCTAAGTAATACCTAAATCGTTGAGTAGCTTTAGAAAGCCTGAGTAATCACTTAAATCGTTTAAATCCGGGTCATGCTTCATCCAGTCGAAATCTTTGTAGCCTAAAGCTAGCGCTGCGCGTAGCGCTTTGACCGCGTCAGCCTTTCTGCCCTTTAAGCAAAGGCTACAAGCGAGATTGTAATGAGTAGTGGGGTCCTCTGGTTCAAGGCGAACAAGTTTACGATCCATTTTAAGACCTGAATCAATACGGCCTGACTTAGTGTAAATATGAGCTAAAATCGAAGCCACTCGTACATCTTTAGGCATGCGCTGATGCAAGCTCTCAAAAAAGCTCAACTCGAAGTTAAAGTTATTACGCGAGGACATACACTTGAATGAATGAGTCGGGGAAGAGAATTGCCAAGGCTGAAATCACTCAAAATAAGCAGCCCACTATTGACAAGCTTACGATCTAAGTGAGCATAACAGCACTTAGTGGGTAAATCTATGATTTCATTATCTATGGTGGCTGTAGCTCAGTTGGTTAGAGCACTGGTTTGTGGTACCAGGGGTCGCGGGTTCGAGTCCCGTTAGCCACCCCACCCGCGAAGCAGGTGTGCACAAACACATTAACAGAATTTCCGTTTTTATTACAAATTCAGTATAATTAGAGGATCGTAGCACTCGCAAACAAGGAGATTGAATTCCGAGCCTGTTTCCCTTTCTCTAATACTATGAAAAATAACACTGAAGCCAAGCCTGTCGTCGGAATCATAATGGGAAGCCAGTCGGACTGGGCTACAATGGGTGAAACAGCGAGCCTACTCAAGCTGCTCGATATTCCTTTTGAAACAAAGATCGTTAGCGCGCACCGCACTCCGAAACTGCTCAACAGCTACGCCGAAGAAGCAGAGGACCGTGGGCTACAAGTCATTATAGCAGGCGCCGGCGGCGCTGCCCACCTGCCTGGCATGACAGCCGCCACAACACACCTTCCCGTTCTCGGGGTGCCTGTACAGTCGAAAGCACTTAATGGACAAGACTCTCTTCTTTCTATCGTTCAAATGCCGGCAGGAATTCCTGTAATGACGCTCGCGATCGGTGTAGCCGGGGCTAAGAACGCTGCGCTATCGGCTGCATCCATTCTTTCTCTCAATGATGCTAGAGTGCGTGAACGGCTTAAAGACTTCCGTGCCCAGCAGAGCAAAACCGTCCTAGAAACTGAGCTACCTGAAGCATGATAGTTCCTGGCAGCACAATAGGTATTTTAGGAGGCGGACAACTCGGACGTATGCTGATACTAGCTGGACGATCGTTGGGCTATCGATTTCATGTTTTTGAACCAAAAGGCCCATGCTCGGCTGGCATGGTTGCTGATCTTGAGATCAATGCTAATTACGACAATGAGGAAGAACTACGTCGTTTTGCTCAAGGTGTGGACGTCATTACTTTGGAATTTGAAAATATTCCAGCGGAAGTTATTAATTTTTTGAGTGTTATTAAACCCGTACTACCTGGGCGCGAGGCGCTACACATATGTCAGCACCGCCAACGCGAGAAAGACTTTCTCAAGAACAACGATTTGCCATGCGCGCCATTTGAATACGCTGACTCTGCTGTGAGTTTAAAGCTCGCAGTCCAAGCCATTGGCTTTCCTTGCGTAATTAAAACAGCAGCTTTCGGGTACGACGGTAAAGGTCAAATCAAGCTCAAGACAGCTGAAGAGGCCGCCGATTGCGACTATCTTTGGGAGTTCCTTGAGAACCCATCCCGTGTAGTAGTAGAAAAATGGATTGACCACATCGGCGAATTTTCTGTGGTCTGTGCACGCAAGGCCGACGCAAGCAAGTCCACTTTTCCTATGGCGGAAAATATACATGTTAACCACATACTGCACGCTTCGATAGTACCCGCTAGGGTAACCGAGGCCACTCAAGCCTCTGGTGCTGAGCTAGCTTGCAAGATTGCAGATCTACTTGATGTGGTAGGTCTGATCGCAGTAGAACTTTTTCTGCAAGAAGATGGAAGTCTGGTCATCAACGAGATGGCTCCTCGCCCACACAACTCAGGGCACTACTCTATAGATGGATGTGTGACTAGCCAGTTCGAGCAACATGTCCGCGCGGTGACCAATCTACCCTTTGGCTCAACCAAACTTCTAAATAATACGGTAATGATCAATCTGTTGGGCGATCTATGGGAAAATGGCGAGCCCGACTGGGAGGGATTACTACGCGACCCGCGAGCCAAAATTCACCTCTACGATAAGGGCGAAGCACGCGCTGGGCGAAAGATGGGGCACTTCACCATACTGGGCGACGATGTAGATGAAACCCTAGAGTCGGCGCAAGCGTACTTCGATAAATTGTCTACTTTGTAACGCTAGGATCAAGGGTGCTTACCCGAACTTCAGGGCGATGGTTAAGAAAATGGGTTAAGTCTTATAATCCTATTTTATCCATTACTTCTTAGCTAAAATAAATTCTATTAGGAGTGGATAGGTCACAAAAATTTATTCGACCTTCACTTCTCAATCTCCGATGGTCATTGT
Organism: Puniceicoccaceae bacterium; assembly: GCA_902516225.1. The sequence continues at coordinate 8,870 of CABXXS010000029.1, forward strand.
GATCTATTATGAATATTCAGCCCTCTAGGTCAGAATTTGAGCAGCTCTCCCAAGAAGGGAAGACGATCCCCGTCTACCTAGATCTCACAGCCGACTGCGAGACTCCACTGGGAGCCTACTCCAAGATACGCCAAGAGAGACCTTCCTTTCTCTTTGAGTCGATCGTTGGAGGAGAACGAATCAACCGCTTTTCTTTTCTGGGCGCAAATCCACGAAAGGTTTTTCGCATTTTTGCCGAAGAAACAAAGATCCACCACAACTCGGGCGAGATCGAAACTGTGGCAACTCCAGAAGATCCACTGCAATTGATAGAATCCGAGATGGCACAGTATAAGCCAGTTGATTTACCAAACATGCCCCCCTTCTCTGGCGGAGCCGTGGGCTTCGTTGGGCACGAGTTTATACACAGTATCGAACCGTCCGTACCAAAACCTCTGGGAAATCCCTTAAATACCCCAATTCTTTACTATTTAATTACTGACTCAGTCCTGGTATTTGACCACGTGCGTCAAATACTGCGCATCTGTGTACATGCCCATATAACGCAGCGTACTTCTAGCGATGCTTACGATAAAGCGGTTGCAGAAATTAAGCGAATCTATGGCCTTTTAGAGCAGCAAAGCTCGGTCAGTCACCGTTGTATTAGCGAACCGAGTGAAGTGGTCGTTCCAGCCGGTAATTACAGTCAAGAAAGCTTTGAAACCGCAGTCGATACAGTCAAGGACTACGTACGCTCAGGAGATGTCATACAAACTGTTCTCTCTCAACGTTTTAATAAAAAATTTAAACCCTCTCCAATTGACCTCTACCGTGCCCTTCGTACGGTTAATCCTTCCCCTTATATGTTCTTGGTAGAAGACGCTGATTTTTCCGTCGTTGGTGCCTCGCCAGAAGTCCATGTGCGCCTCAGCGCAGACAAGGTAGAAATACGCCCCATTGCTGGCACTCGCAAGCGCGGTAAAAACGAGGCGGAAGATATTGCACTAGAAAACGATCTACTCGCAGATAAGAAGGAAAAGGCAGAACACCTTATGCTCGTAGACTTAGCTCGTAATGATATTGGACGTGTATGCCAATATGGCACAATTAAAGTGCCCGATTACATGAGAATTGAGCGTTATTCACACGTTATGCACATTGTTTCTCAAGTCGAAGGCACATTGCGCCCAGAGTGTAACGCTTACGATTTACTGCGCGCAACTTTTCCCGCCGGCACTCTAAGCGGCGCGCCTAAAGTACGCGCATTGCAGATTATTTCAGAACTAGAAGGAAGCCAACGAGGCATTTACGGAGGGGCGCTAGGGTATTTCGGCTTCGATGGAAACCATGACTCCTGCATATGCATACGCACTGCAGTGATAAAAGATGGTCAGATTTATATTCAATCAGGTGCAGGCATAGTAGCCGATTCTGTGCCAGAGAACGAATTTATGGAGACAGTCAATAAGGCCAAAGGTATGCTAAAAGCTGTCTCTCTAGCAGAAAAAATGTCTGCCGGCTAAGCTTTTTAGGCTTTTTTGTAAGGCTAACGCATGTGCTTCGATAATTACCAGGACAGAGGTATTATCTTTTGCCCGAAAGTAGAAGTATCATCCAAAAATTTGATCCTTACAAAGCTATGGCACAATCAGTCAAAATTAATCGCAGTCGCACAAATTCTCCAACCTCGCACGTACCAAGGTCTAGGATTGAAAAATCCGAAGCTAGTTCTGACTTGCGAGAGCTACCTACTACGGATCGCAACGCAATGCGAACCTATATGCAAGAGATAGGGAAGACACCTTTGTTGAGCAAACAAGAGGAGATCGAGCTAGCCGCTCGCATACAAGCGGGAGATAAAGCTGCTCGCGACCACATGATTTCTGCGAACCTACGGCTTGTGGTAAAAATTGCATATGATTATAATAATTTTGGACTCCCTTTATTAGATCTAATCAGCGAGGGTAATATAGGCCTTATTAAGGCAGTCGAACGCTTTGACCCATCTAAAGGGGGTAAACTCAGTACATATGCAGCATGGTGGATTAAGCAGTCCATAAAGCGTGCACTAGCTAATCAAAGTAAGACCATTCGGATGCCTGTCCACCTTGTCGACCGCATTGCCAAAATGCGTAAAGTCACCGCCCAACTTGCAGATGAGCTAGACCGGGAACCATCAGACGAAGAAATTGGTTACGTGATGGATATGCCAGTCAATAAGGTAGCTCACCTAAAATCGGTTAGCATTCGCCCAGCATCTCTCGACGCCCCTATTGGTGAAGACGGAGAGACTACTTTTGGCGAACTAGTGCACAATGAAGATGAATCCACTCCACGAGACAACTTAGAGGAGAAGTCAATTAATCAAGATAT
>CABXXS010000030.1 GCA_902516225.1 Puniceicoccaceae bacterium
CCCGTAGACCCAAAAGCATAGGGTGCTAGCTAAGAGAAAACTTAGTAGCCATATGATATTGTGCTGACGTTTTGTTAGTAGGCTGACTACTGCCATAAAAATAGCGATTAAGAGTACTATTTCCACTTGTGGTTCTAGCTCACGAGCCAGGCAAAACCCTATCACCATTCCGGGAATAAAAAATAGGGCTGGCGCGCGATCAGGGATAAGACTTTGGCTACTCATTAGCTTAAAACTTTCGTCTTGTTAGATCTTGTAAGTATAAAATGTGTAAACTAATTTAAGAATATGTTTAGTGGAGGTATTAGGTTCAAAATTTTGAGGGTGCTCACGCTGTTTAAGTCTTAATTATAGGTTAATTTATACTACATTTGACCAAGACAAAAATAATGAAACTTAAACAAATTTTAAAGAGCTGGCTTTTAATCGCTGTGGGCGTACTTATTGCCTCTAATATGTTTGAAGGTATTCGGTATACCGATTCGGGCGCACTGCTCGTTGTAGTATTTCTTTTAAGCCTTTGTAACGTTTTCCTCAAGCCTTTGCTCCTGCTCTTTGCTTTTCCATTTATAATTCTATCCTTTGGCCTAGGGATATGGTTAATCAATGCCTTGTTATTTCTACTTGTAGCTAACTTAGTTGATGGCTTCACCGTGGATAGCCTTGGTTATGCTCTAGCGGGTGCCTTCGTTGTAAGTCTGACAGGCGCGTGTGCTAATATACTTTTTGGAAAAAATGGACTACAAGTGCATACTACCTATAATAAAAGTAGCAGAGAAGAGCCTACGGTCTCCCGCACTAGAGGAAGAGGAAAGTCCCTAAATGATGATGACGTTATTGATATCTAGGCTTTTCTACCAGGTAGTGTAGGGCGAAAAATAGAGGATTTTGGCTTAATTTGGTCTTTTTGCTAGGTAGTTTTCCTCAACATTGTCTAAATACTATGTTTCTAGTGTATGCTGCGCGTGCTTGACTCTAAGCCCATCTTGCAGTTTGTAATTCGCATATATGTCCTCTAGTACAAAATACGATTTCGTTGTTATTGGCGGTGGGCCTGCCGGTTATGCAGCAGCTATACGCGCAGGCCAACTTGGAAAAAAAGTTGCCTGTGTGGAACAAGAACGCCCCGGTGGCACTTGTTTGAATTGGGGATGTATTCCATCGAAAGCACTGCTAAAGAGTGCGGAGCTATATAATAAGATGCAGCACAGCGAAGACCTCGGGATTACGGTAAAAGATCTCGATTACGATTTTAGTAAGATTATCGGCCGATCGCGTGACGTGGCGGACACTATGGCCAAAGGCATCGGCTTTCTTTTTAAGAAAAATAAAGTCGATCACATCATCGGTACAGGTATGATTAATGTGCCAGGCATGATCGAGATCACTTCTGGCAAAGATAAGGGCACTCTTCTTTCTGCAGAGAAGACACTGATTGCTACTGGATGTAAGCCTCGCAGCTTGCCGAACCTTGAGCTTGATGGTGAGCGCGTGATGACTTCCCGCCAAGCGCTGGAAATGAAGAATCAGCCCAAATCAATCGTCATCGTAGGCGCAGGTGCTATCGGTGCAGAATTTGCCTATTTCTTGAATGCTTTTGGAACCAAAGTCACACTGGTAGAAATGCTCGATCAGGTCCTTCCGGTAGAAGATCATGAAACAGCAGCAGTCGTAGAAAAATCTTTCAAAAAAAATGGTATAGATTGCCGTGTCTCTACGGCTGTGGAGAACATCAAGGTCAACGCTAAGGGCGTGAAAATGGATCTAGTAAAGGCAGAGAAGAGCGAAAGTATTTCAGCGGATTCTATACTGCTAGCCATTGGAGTTGTAGCTAATACGGAAGGGTTGCTGTCCCCACGTGCTAAGCTTGAGATGGACCGTGGTTACATAAAAGTTGACGAGAATTACGAATCCTCTGCGAAAGGAATCTATGCCGCAGGTGACATCATTGGACCACCTTGGCTTGCACATGTTGCTACATTCGAAGCGATTCAAGCCGTTAATGGGATGTTTGGCCATGCCAAGCCAGAGCGTGTCACACAGTTCCCAGGATGTACTTACTGCCTCCCACAGGTAGCTTCTATAGGTAAGACCGAGAGAAAGCTCAAAGAAGAGGGCGTTGAATATAAAGTAGGAAAATTTCCTTTTCAGGCTTCTGGTAAAGCCGTTGCTTCAAATCAGCCAGAAGGTTTCGTAAAAATGCTGGTCGATCCAAAATATGGCGAAATACTAGGGGCGCACATTGTCGGCTCTGATGCTACTGAAATGATCGCTGAATATGGTCTTGGCATGAAGCTCGAAGTTACCGCAGGTGAGATTCACAATACTATACATGCTCATCCTACCCTTAGCGAGGCTGTCATGGAAGCGGCCGCTAGCGTCTTCGGTGAAGCTATCCATATTTAAATAAGACACGCTTTCGGCTGCTCAATTGCCATAGGCGGCTGCCGAATCTGCTTAGCGAATCCAGACTAGATCTCCCTCTTTAACACAGCTAAAGAGCTTGATTATATCACTATTTATCATTTCTACGCAGCCGCCACTAAACGACTGGCCTATGCGTTCTTCATGATTTGTTCCGTGTATATATATATAGCGCTCGTATGAATCACAGCTAGGCCCGGAGTTAAGGCCTGGTTCCATGCCGCGCAGACGCAGGATGCGACTAGTAATTAAGTTTGTAGTAGCTTGCTCGGATGAAAACTCTCCGAAGAGTTTTCCAGTGGCTTCGCGCCCTTTGAAGACCATGCCTTCTGGAGCGCCAGTTCCAATTTTATCAGCTATGGCATGAAGGCCAGTAGGAGTGCCATAAGAATCAGCCTTGCAGGAGGGAGGGTTTCTTGATGTAGAGATGGCAAAAATTTGCGAAACCATTTCATGCTCGAGTAGCGCCATTGTTTGTGTTTGAATCGATACGATCAAGCGCTGATCTGTAGGTATGATTGACAAGGTGGCGCAGGACTGATTAATACGCGCGTTTTCCTCTATAAAATCAAATGGCATATAATATAGGTATCCTCGGCGCTACAGGTGCAGTCGGTCAAGAAATCATTCGTCTTCTCCACGAGCGTGACTTTCCCTTATCGGAGCTTCGCTTGCTAGCATCGGCACGCTCAGCAGGCAAGGAGCAGTCTTATGGCGGTAATACTTGGACTATTCAAGAGGCTACTCCTGACAGTTTTTCAGGTCTAGATCTATGTATTTTCAGCGCAGGTGGAGCGCAGTCTCAGCTTTTTGCTCAGGAGGCGGTCCAGCGTGGCTGTATTGTCGTCGATAATAGTTCTGTATTTCGCCAGGATCCTGAAGTGCCCCTGGTTATCCCTGAGATTAACCCAGAAGCTGTAGACAGCCATAAGGGTATACTAGCTAATCCGAATTGTTCTACTGCTATTTCGCTCATGGGACTCTACCCGTTACATAAGGCCTTCGGTCTTAAGTCTTTTATCGCTTCTACCTATCAAGCAGTCTCTGGTAGCGGTGCTGGCGGAATCATAGAACTTGAGCAGCAAGCTCGTGCCTGGGCGGAGGGCTTGCCTGGTGAGGCGATTAAAAAGGAAGTTTATCCTCATCAAATTGCCTTTAATCTGATTCCCCATGTCGATGAGTTTCTCGATGATGGCTATACCAAGGAAGAGATGAAGATGCTCAACGAAGGCCGAAAGATTATGGGCATCGATGACCTACGTGTCACTTGCACTTGCGTGCGCGTGCCAGTATTCCGGGCACATTGTGTTTCCATTAGCGCCGAGTTTGAAAAGCCCATCAGTGTAGAGGCTGCTCGTGATGCGGTGCGAAGCTTTGCGGGTGCGGAATTAGTAGATCAACCAGAAAAGGCGGAATACCCAATGCCGCTGAATTACTCTGAGGTTGTTCCTTGCGGTGTTGGCCGGATACGCTCAGATAGTGTTTTTGAAAACGGCTTGGCTCTTTGGGTTACTGGCGATCAGCTTTGGAAGGGTGCCGCCTTAAATGCCATCCAGATCGCCGAACTGCTCCACAAAAAGGGTAAGCTCGGAGAGTCAGTAAGTGCTTAATGCCTTATAAATTAGTTCGAGGCGCATACGAATACTCTTTTTCATCTCACATTCTTTAATACGGGTCCGTAGCTCAGCGGTTAGAGCAGGGGACTCCTAGGTCAATATCTTTGTGTAAGGAAGGGGTATGTTAAGGATGCTGATTATTGAATTAGAGAATTTACCCAATTACCATATCAAGAATTAGAAGAAATTGACTTTTTATAAGCTAATAAATAATTTTGTAGTATGATTTCTATAAAAAAATTAATACTCACATTTTGCTTTCTTTTCACTAGCTTTTTATTTGCGTGGCAGCCATCTGGCTGGGTTTACCAACTTGGCAATTATCATTATGATTTGCAATCAGGCAAATGGTACTACACAGACACATCTTGGGATTTTTGGTACACTGGTATGTCAGAGCAGGGTTGGACGAAAGAACCAACCGACGGATGGAATTACTACACATGGCCTTACTTTTGGTCTAACACTCTAAATGAATGGTGTTTCGCATCTCCAGACCCAGGTCCAGCAGCTTATGTTGTTAGCCTAGCTACAGGACAATGGAGTATATTTGGTTACGAAGTTGATACTTCATATGCGCCTAGCTCAATCGAAGAAGGAGCTGTAATTGAAGAAACCGATGATTCTTATTCGTCCAGTGACACTATTAGTTTTGCACTCGGAAATAATGAATACATAGAATTTAATAAAAATTTAAATTGGGTAGACGTGGGCTCTTTAAATTATGCCCTGACCACTGCTAACTCTGCAGCGGTAGTATATACTTTTACATCTGTAGAGCTAGACGATGGAGGATTATATATAAACGATACTCCGAGCACAATAGAATCTACTATAGTCTTTAACTCTAATAGTACGTACACTACAGATTATGGTTTATCAGGTACTATAACAGCTTCACAAGATGTAGCGCTTACTTCTGTAGTTGGTTACTCCGTAATCCTCGATTCATACGATGGTGAAACAGTTACTTTAGATATGTATACTGACCTAAGCGGTACTGCTGCTTTTGGTATGGATGGGTCAACCGCTCCATTTACTTACACTTATGAAAAGGAAGGTCCACGTGAAGGCAATGTTGCCGCAAATGTTGCTGAAGGTGCAAATATTGTTGCACTTGGATTTTATTATCTGACTTCTACTAACGGTTATTATTATGGAACTGTTGAAGGTTCAGGAGTAGATGCTGATTCAGGGTATGATTGGGGCACCTTTGAATTACAACCAGATTAAATGAGTGATTAGCGCTTAAAAATTAGTTCGACGCGCATACGAATACTCTTTTCCATCTCACATTCTTTAATACGGGCCTGTAGCTCAGCGGTTAGAGCAGGGGACTCATAATCCCTTGGTCGTGGGTTCGAACCCCATGTGCTGATAAGTAAATAATTGATGTAAATTGCTGATTTGCAACAATTTATTTTATTTTATCCCCTTTTTTATTGAGGAAGTTTTGAGCCAAGCTTTGGTTGGCTATCATGCCACTTTATGCAGTTCTGGGTGAGTGTCTGGGTGAGTGAAGTAGGGAGGCGGGGGTCTACTACTACTTTTTCATCTGGACCAGAAACTATATCCATTTTGTACCCCTTAAAAATTTTAGGGGCTCAAAGGATTTTTACTAAGATTATCTTTTCTTCTAATAATTTATTTATTAAGAATTAGGAAAGTGAGTAATAAAAAGCATATCCGAGTTAAATTAATACAATTATTCGGTGAAGAAAAGGGTACTAGTATATTTAAAAGAGCTCTCATTGTTGCAGCTAAGAATAATACATGCTTCGAGGATGAAGTAGTAAACCAGACGAAAGGAAAGCTACGACGAATACAGGATCTTCAAGATCAATGTAGGGAAGAAAGAGTATCAGTCTATACTGTTAGTGCAGGGCTCCCAAGTTTGGGTAAAAAACGGTAATTTGGAGTATTTATTTGGTGCACATAATAAGATTTAGAAAAAATATTAATTATTTATTAGTTGTCTATGCCATGTGTGCGCAGGTGGCTGAAGCTTCTAAAGAGGTTAAATACAGCTTTTTCCAAGAACCGTATGTTAGTCCTATTATAATTGAGCACATGGTTGGCCCAATTAGCGATACAGGGGTTAACACAATTGCTTACAATCTTTCAAAAGCGCAGGATTCAAATCAATACCATGGCCCTGACTATCGCTTGGTTCATTATCCTTCAGGCCTTGAGCACACCCGTATCAGGACCGAGTTTTATGACCACTGGGTAAGGGTGGATTATCCAGATGGCACAGCCTTTGAATATCAGGCAGTTCACAGAGGAGAAGATGGCACTATTTACCTCACTTGCAGGGAGTATGTTACAGGTTCTGCTGGATTATTTGTGCATAATTTAGCTGTCAGGCTTAAGGAAGATAGCATTAAGATCTATCAAGAGGACGGCTCTTTCAAAGATCAGGCTTACCAAAAGCTAGAGTATGTAAGAGTTCTACCTAGTGAATTTTTTCAGATAGAAGACCGCTTCAAAAAAATGAATTTGTCATTCATGGGTTATTTTGAGGACAAATACAAAGTAAGTTTGTTCTTAGAACCATGGCAGCAGCGCAGAGGTGGCATTGATTGTTATGCAATCTATTATATCACTAACATCGAGACTATGAAGAAGGGGTATCTTCATATTGGTAATGTAAATGTAGAAAAAGAGTTATTGATAGATCATCTTACTATTCATGAAGATGGCCACCCAATTGAGATAAACCAAGACGCACCTGAGTTTTTCATGCCCGTGCAGTATTCACCCACAATAATTAGCACTGAAAGCGAAAATGTATTGGAGGATATAGGTGGTTTGTTTAATTTTGCTGATGTCGATTTTGACGGAGAAAGTGAGTTTATAGTGGTTAGTAATTTCCAAGGACAAAGGCATAATGATGAATTTGTTGTTTGCGATCTTGAGGCACTAAGTGGTGAACACGATTGGGAATGGGGTGAGTGGATGCCTGCTACATTAGTTGAGCTCAGGAGAAAAGAAGCACCGCCTCTTAACTACCTTGACGAATGGAGTACTGTAGATCTTTCAAAAAAATTCATCGAGAATCACTGCTCAGGAAGTGCGGTTGATTCGCACACTGATGAGTATGAGTGGATACAGGGAGCCCCAAATGATGGCTGGATGTTAGTCCGAAAAGTAGGGTGCTCTCGTACTGACGATATCTTAGATGGTAAGTACCTGTCTTTTGATTATAAGTACAAGAATACTAAGAATGAAGACGGCAGCTGGAGCTCTGAGAAAGTAGTCCTAGAGGAAGAGCTCAAATCAATGTATGATGAATAAAATTAGAAAGTTCTCGTTAGTCGTTTCGCTGCTGCTGTTTTCGTCTCAGGTGCACGGACATGATCGAAGTTATGAGATGACGGTTGATAATTTCATTAAGCACAACCCTGACATGAGTACTTACGATATCGAGCTAGAAGCAGTTTGTATAGAACGCGATACCTACAAAGAAATCATCTTAGTAATGAAAAATGATAAGGGCCAAACTTTAGGTAAATTCCTAGAATTTAATAATGCATTCCCTAATGCTGGCTACTACCAAGATAGGTACGAATATGATGATCAGAAACATTATGATGCTACTGTCTTTAACTGGTTAACCACTTATGGATTAAAGTCTAAAAATTTTGATTATATATGGCATGATAAAGTCTCTTGCTATCGATGGAATGAAGGCCATGGGGTGATCGAAAGAGGTTTTTTTGAAGACATTATAAGAGATGGCACATTTGAAGTCGTCTTTGAAAATCACCAATTCAAGCGGAATTCTAATAAAGAAGTTTCTGCAGGTAGAAGATTTGTTAAGATCACAAACCCTGAGGCTTTTGAAGAGTTTCTTGAAGTACCAATAAGTTCACACTTCCCATTTGATCTTAGGCGAAAGCTTAGATCTGCTATTAATATTCTAAGCTTCGATTCCACTTTATATCGTAAGCTTCGAAGGAATTAGGCGGCATTATTTTAAATACTATAGAATGCCTAATTATATTCCCAAAAAAGACAAGATACTCAAGGGTACTCACATAGACTTTGAGGGTTTCGGTCGTAATCAGTATAGTGCTCATCCACATCCAGTTTTGATTGGTTTGCTAAGGGAAGGTGTTTTTAAGCAAGTAGTCTTTACCCAAGATTATAAAGGAGCAGCCAAAGATTCTGGGGTCGAACATGACGTGGAATTTTTTCCTAACCGTAATGAATACCTATTACAAATGTTAGAGGGGGTATCTTCTGTTAATAGGCCACTATTTGCTTACTCTGTTCATGAGAAGATAGTAATCAGCAAGCTACTTAACCAAAATATTGATAGAACCTACAGAAACGTTAAAAGGTTGGCAGAAGCAGAGATTAATCGACGTCGTAGTAGACCTACTGGTGCTCTTCTTGAAGTTCCTGACATAATACCAAACACTTTAGAAGGCTTAGCTGAAGCTCTAGGCATCCCGATGCAGCATAAACTGCCCCGCGGAGGCGTTACTAGCCGACTTCGCCAGGTAAGCAAATACAGCAAGTCGCAAAAGGCCTGGGAAAAAGCACCCAAGAAAGTGCGTAAAGCATGGATAGAAGTCTTGAGACACAATAAAGAGGATGTTTGCGTCCTGCCTGAAATACTTTTTAAATTGAAAAAGGTAAATAATAGATAGGAGATGTATATTATCGATAGAAAGTATCATGTCATTCCAGAGGATGATTTATGGCCTGATCCTAAAGACGATTCTATTGGGAAATTATTATTAGAGCATTCAGGGGAGATCGTTAGAGAGACGAGGACTTTAAGAGCTATTAGAAAAGACCTCTCACGACTTCTGGAAATAGACGGATATTGTCGCTTTACTAGTTCGGCTAGTAAATACCTTCTATCTCGCGTCGGAGAATCTGCAATCTATGCTGTGCCTAAAGATAAAAATGGTCATTTAAAACAATTTAGGGGCAAAATAATACGTATTGTGTGTATTGGAGCTTCGGCCTGGTCGCGTGAATACGCTGTCGGCATTTATAAAACTTAAGCTAACATCGGCTAAGCACGTGATATGGAAAATTCAATAAATCTAAATTTTATAGACGAAACTCAATTCGACCCTCGGCAAAATAACCTCAAGATTGGGGGCCTAGAGTCAGAATCGCTTTTTTTGGGTCAAGGCAATCAAGCTTTGGAGGTAGTGGTTTTCAGTTCGAATTCGCAGCCTACAAATTCAATACTTCATAGTGCATGGAAAGCTAGATCCGACGGTAGGGCCGCACCAGTACTTGTTGCAGTAATTCATAATGGAGGTGCTTCTTTATGTGGTGTTAGCGGCGAGCATCCACCAATTTTCCATACTCCAGACATTGGTCAGGCTAAGCGTCTTTGTGAGGCGGCACTGAGCCAGTCAGATAGGAATACAGCTATTAGATTTTTGGCTGATTCTATGCCATCTCTGGAATCAGAGCTTCCTGGAATTAATAATAAAGGACTAATATCACTGCATGAGTTAACTCATGGAACAAGGTCTAGGAATGACTGGAGTAATGCGGCCGATCAATCATCCCAGGTTTTAGGGCTTAAAGGAGAAGAATTGGTAGAAGCCCTTGGCTTCACTTCAGAGCGCATTGATAATCTGACTAAGCTTCTAAGGTCAGGAGGAGATAGAACTGCTCTAGCTGTTCTGTTAAATGAGAATGAAACTCCAGAAATTGGTAATAGCCGATTCAATAATTTGTCACCAGTTACCTATGCGCTTTCTAAAGCAGATAGTGAATCATTGGAGTGGGTCTTAATGGTCCAAGGAGAAAGTTTACGTCTATATAATACTAAAAACATCGGCGTTGGACGTCGAGGACGTACAGAAACATATGTTGAATGCCAGCCGTCACTATTATCGGAAGAAGATTCAGCTCTTTTGTGGTTATTATTTTCGTCTAGTGCCCTGAAAAAAGGGGGATCAATAAGTTCTATACTTAGTGAAAGTAAAAGATTTGCTGCAGATGTTGCAGAACAATTAAGGGACCGAGTTTATAATATAGTCGTTCCTTATCTAGCGCTTGGTATAGCCGAAGCACGAAACCTAGATAGTCCAGATAAAGAAGAGTTGGATCTAACCTATGAGATGTCTCTTACAGTACTCTTTAGGCTTCTCTTCATCGCTTATGCTGAAGATCGAGACTTACTCCCATACACAGGCAATGAGAGCTATAGAAAGCGTTCTCTAAAAAACAAATCTCAAGAATTAGCAAAAAATTCAGCTGCTGCACTTGAGCAGCCAAGTGGTGATCATCATTGGGTAGAAGTAATGCAGCTATTTAAAGCTGTGTCTAAGGGCAATATGGAATGGGGTGTCCCAACATACGAAGGCACAATATTCTCTTCAGATGCCGCGATCTCAATAGTTGGAGCTGAATTAGCGGATATAACTATTAAAAATGAATTTTTCGAACCTGCACTCCGAGGCTTGCTCTTATGTCTCAATACTGATTCTGAACTTGGTCCAGTTGATTTCAGAGCACTTTCAGTCCGCGAATTTGGTACTATCTATGAAGGGTTGCTTGAATCTGAGTTATCCCTTGCAGAGCAAAACTTAAAATTGGATTCTAATGATAATTATATACCTGCTAATTCAGAAGATGATGCTGGAGTCATCTGTGTAAAAGCTGGAGAGGTATATTTACACAATCGTTCTGGTTCGCGTAAATCTTCAGGTAGTTATTACACCCCAGATTTCTTAGTAGAATATTTGTTAGATGAATCGCTCGAGCCTGCTATAGATACTCATTTAAGGGATTTAGAAACACTTTCAGAAGCCGAGGTAACTGAACAATTTTTTGATTTTCGTGTAGCCGACATTGCTATGGGGTCAGGTCATTTCTTAGTTGCAGCGATAGACCGTATAGAAAGACGTTTTTCCATATGGCTCGAGGCAAATCCTTGCCCAGGAATTTTGAGAGAGCTTCAATCATTAAAAGAATCGGCTCGTAAAGAACTAG
>CABXXS010000031.1 GCA_902516225.1 Puniceicoccaceae bacterium
CGTGAGGGCGTGTTAGGATAATGATACAGCACGTTATAAGCGAATTCTCGCCAGTAAATCTCTTTACTGTAAGTCTGAGGGCCTATTGAAGACATATCATATTTGGATTTAAGCGCATGAATAATCTGCCTTGGCCCAATCAGTCCCCACCTCAGATAAGGCGACAAACTCGAGGTGCCCTCATTCTTTGGTATGTCGCGTGCGACATCATAATCCTCTGCTCTGTGTTCGAGAAACACTTGCAAGTGCTTTTGAGCGGCTTTCTCGCTGACCTCCCAATATGAATTAAACTTCTGAGGCCACTGTTTTGAGGGAAGAAGATTCAGCTCTTCTAGACCCAAGGTTCGCGGGTACTCTTTGGGGAACTCCATTGAGGCGTGGTCTAACTCAGTTGTAGGCTCAATTTTTCGATCTTTTACTTTCCTCCAATACGGTGTGTAGACTTTGTATGGATTTCCTGCTCCTGTGCTCACAGTGTGTGGTTCGTTGAGCAGGCTGCTATTAAAACTCTCCACTTCGACACCATCATTGCGCAGCGCACGTTTGATTACTGTATCTATTTCTCGAAGCGGTGACTCATAACGACGGTTCCAAAAAACCCGCTTAGCGCCTGTATGCTCGATGATTTCACTGAGCGTCTTTAAAGAATCACCTTTTCTAATAACCAACTCTCCACCATGCTTTCGAAACTCCGCGCACAAACTCTCCAGTGATTGCCTTAGAAACCACTTGGAGGCCGCTCCGGGTGCCCAGTTACCCGCCTCTTCAGGCGCCCAGATAAAAATTGGGATAATAGGACTTCCCAACTCTATAGCAGCTGCTAATGCTGAATTATCAGCTAGGCGCAGGTCATTTCGAAACCAAAGCAGAGTTGGTGAATTTTGCATAATTAAGAAGCGGCTATAAGAAGAAGAACTTACAAGTTAATCACAGGAGAAGACTAAAATACTTTCTTACATGAAACTCCTAATTTGTAATACAAATGGTTCAACCTACTTAAATATATTCTAATTTATATAGGAGAAGGCAAGCAGGCAACGGTTTTGATCGCTTGATTTCATAGAATATACTATCACATTGAAAATATGGATACATTAACTGCTATAAAAGAGCGACGCTCCGTAAAACACTACGATCCCAACTACAGTATGAGTGAGCTTGAGATTGAGGCATTACTAGAAGCCGCTCTTCTTTCGCCCACCTCGTTTAATATGCAAAATTGGCGTTTCGTTGTCGTGAGTGATCCCAAGAAAAAAGAAGCGCTCTGTGCGGCTTCTTGGAATCAGGCACAAGTCAGAGAAGCTTCTATTACCATTTTGCTTTGCGCCGACTTAAATGCACACGAAGAAGCAGGTCGCTACTGGATTCACGCCCCACAAGCCGTGCAAGATGTACTTGTGCCTATGATCGCCCCCTTCTATGAAAACAACCCGCAACTTCAACGTGACGAGGCTATGCGATCGGTAGGTATTGCGGCTCAGACCCTCATGCTGGCGGCTAAATCTTTAGGTTATGACTCCTGCCCCATGATCGGCTTTGATTCCTCCAAAGTCGCAGAGATTATCGACCTTCCTGGGGATCATTTAATCGGGATGATGTTGACCATAGGGAAATCATTAAAAGACGCTAACATACGATCAGGCCAGTTACCCTATGAGCAAGTAGTCTATCACGATTGCTTTCCGAAAAAAGGATAGATCAAGAGCTAGTGTTAAAAAGATGCTGTTTTAGCTTAGCGCACAGGTAGGCAAATTTTAATATATCCTAGACTGGAACTTAAAGTCTGGACTGCGTGTCTGCTTTTGCATTGGCATACTGTATTGAGGCGTTGTGGATGGCGACATAGGAGGGACCATCCAAGACCATTGGGCCGATACCTTTCGATCCTGCGCTTCTTCATTTTGGCAAAATCGCATAAAATCACGAGAAGCGGTATGATGATCCGTCATATGCACCCCAGCGGTTTGATAGGAGTGTAGGACCGCCACATTGAGTTCGAGCAATGCCCTGTCTTTCCATAGTGATGATTCATTACGTATATCCAAACCCATCCGTTTTGCTATAGTAGGTAGTAGATTGTATCGATAGCTGTCCGCAAGGTTACGTGCCCCAATTTCAGTACCCATGTACCATCCGTTAAATGGGGCAGCGGTATAATCGGTACCAGCCGCGCGGAAGCACATATCGCTTATAACTGGAACCGCATACCAACGTATACCTAAGTCAGCAAACCATTTAAGTTCTGGGTGCTGAATAGGCACTTCGGCTATTGCTGCGGCAGCAACCGGAAAAAGCTTCGGGCAGCCACTACGACCTGAAATAATCCATGGGAGTAAGTCGAAGGAACCACGCTCTTTCGGGGGCTCCCATCCTAGCTCGATCGCCATCTCTGTAAATTCAGTATTCTTCGGGTCGCCAGTTATCTTTCCATCCGCTTGCTGATATCCAGCGTAGCCACACAGTTGATGATTCCATATCCTGATAGCGTGCCCAGAAGCCTTATTAGAAGGAGCATACACTGTCATAACCGATCGGACCTTTCCGCTATTATAGGCAAGCGTCATATGATCACAAAGGCTTTCATAAATAGCTTCAGGTGCTTCAAGGTCGCGGTGATCGCGAACTAGCAGGCTCTTCCAGTATAGCCGGCCAACACAGCGGGCATGGTTTCTCCATGCGATAGCTCCTGCAGCAGAGAGCTCTTCGGAGCTAAGAGGAGCAGGAGCACCTTGGAGCACTGAATCCATACAGGATTTTTTACGACTTTCCAACTGCTTCCCTGAGTGTATCTCATCGAGAAAAGATAGCTCTTCTTCTAAGCTTAAGCACCCAGCTTCTGGCTTTCTAGGAGTCGGGTTCGGGTCTTGCGAGTAAGGACATTCGGACATCGTATATAAAACTTTTTATCGGTAAAGGAAATGAGATATCAATTTCTCATTGATAACTAATCCAAATCGGACGACTTCAAGGAAAATTCATTAAGATCGGCGTCTACTAAAATGACCTGATCAAAAGACTTACCCTTAATAATCCTATCTAGTCCAAGGTTGGGATTCCGATGGACTAATTCACCCTGTTTATAGATTTCCGTCTTGGCTCCTTCAACTTGAATAAAGGCAGTATTTTTTGTGTTATTTTCACTAGCTTTATTTTCAACTGTTTCGGAGGTTGCTCCCTGAGTACCTACTCCTTGTAACTTCATCTTCGAGAGAGCAGATTCGATGGCTTGTCGCTGCTCTTCTGCGGTTCTAGAGCTCTCAGCAATCCCAAAAGTCGGTATTTTTAAAGCACCATTCTCAACAAGGTAAATAGTATCCCCAACTCGTTTACGTACAGGCAAATTTAGAACATTCTCGAATTCTACAAAAAATCCGTCCCCATCTAAGCCTAATTTTGTAGCTATTGCTGCCTCAAAGGTTTCTTGATTAATAATGACTGTCTCTTCAACTTTATTAACTTCTATGTAATCAGGAATTATTTTTTTGCCAAAATCATAATTAGCGACAAAAGGGTCACTGCTAAGCAAATTATCTCGACTCCAATTTGACGTTAGCCAGTTGTTACGTGACAAAGCCCTCATCGTAATAGTACTAGTATTAGTTGATTCGCTAGATTCGGAAGAAGTCTCTGTTTGGATAAATGTAGCACCCGAACTATCAGAAAACTTGGAAAATAACCAAGCAAATAGGCCAAAGCTATGAGCAGCACAAGCAAAAGCAATCATGGCTAATGGTATGATGACCCTAGGATTATTTAGGAGCTGGCGCATTAGATTGCCTCACCCTCTTTTGCTTCAATCGAGCTTTCGGTGTCCTTTAGAGGCATGAACATAGAGAAATTTAAGTGGTAGTCTTCTTGAATCCTGGACAATTTTATCCTCTGATACTCCATAAAAGGTGGACGCATCCACATATATCTCAGTGCCTGAAAGGCTGAATAAAAAGGTAGAAATGGCTCACCATTAGAATGCATTCTTTGAAATGAACTAGCTTCAACTTCGACAACAGCACCATCGATTTTAGCACCTTTAGCTGTATCTTGAATATTTCCCCGGGAGGTAGAATCATCCTGAAAAAAATGGTCTGTACGCTCTATGCTCCAACCATAGGATCGAAGCACAGAAGCCATTTGCTTCGATAACTCGCCGTCATCGATCTTAGTAGACTCTAGGAAATCCCGATTAAAAAGTAAGTATCTTTTCACAGTATCACTAATACCAATGTCTGAAAGCTTACTTTGTATAGCTTTCTGTTCTTGCTGTATCTTGATTTGTAGCTCTAATTTTCTCACCTTTTCTAGCTCAAGTGGTTTGTACTCGCTGCCTAAGTAAAATAAGATACCTAAACCTATAATCATTAAAATAAGGACTGGATAAGAGGATATAAAATTATAAAAATGATATAGTTTCTTTCTCATATTACTTATTTTTTTTATCGTTAGCGGTGATCGAGAAACTAAGAATAAACTTACGCAGATCACCACGTTTTTGGGAAAATCTGGAACCGCTAGACTCCTCCTCGAAAGAAATTTTTCTTTCTCCAATTATCCAA
Source organism: Puniceicoccaceae bacterium (assembly GCA_902516225.1). Next base: position 4,551 of record CABXXS010000031.1, read on the forward strand.
CCTTTTCGCTGAAGGTCAGCATACATATCTTCTATTTCTGTTCGAAGGTCAACGTCAGCTGTTAGGGGACGCCCAATCATATTAAAAGTAGCAAGCATTTTGGAAGGATTGATAAAGCCTTCATAGCTGTCGAGTTCTACAAGTTTAGGCAAAGAATTTGAGAGCGATAATAGCATTACAAGTAAAGGAGAGGGCGCAAATGCGCTTTCTGAAATAGTCTCACGCCCTTCACAAAATTTTATTACATCGATATAAGACGAACTGACCTGTAATTCACTTTCAAGGTCTTTGAGCACATTTTTTTCATACTGAATTTTAGTGTCTATTTCGCTAATTTTTAGATCCAGCATTTTCTTTTTTTCTACAAGAGGTAGCGTGAAATAGAGCACCAAAATTAAACTTATAGATAAAAGCGCAAATGCTCGATGACGCAAGCGCTGTAAAATATGCCGCCTTTTTTCCTGAGGTCGGATTAAATTGAGCATAAGCTGCTTTTTCTGGCGACTCAAAGATGCCACCAAAGCCCCGTCATCAAGGTCTGCTAAATCGGCAATTCTCATTTTAGGGGTCAAGGAGAACTCCTGTTCGACAAATAAAATAAGGCGACGAGCTCCATGGTCTATTTTTTCTTGGTCAGGATTTGGACTATCCATACGGCTGAAAAAAAGTACTTCTCCCATAGCATCACGGGCAATCAGATAGCCAGCCTTACCAATTGCTTGAAATTGTATGTATGCCTCTGCGCTTTCACCGAGCACACCCCCCAGGTAAGCAATTGATTGCGGCAGGCTGTAAATACCCTCCAAGAGTATTCCGTTAATTAGCGCCCAATCAGTGATGAGGCTAGAAATATTTTCTGGGAGGCTAGAGATTAGGTAGAATGATTGCGCGGCCTCTACTTCTAAATCCATTTCTTTAAAAACCAAGACCCGTGCCTCGTCCCCGTACATCTTTATTTTACGCTGTTCCAGCAATTGTTTCCTCAGCTTTGGGGCAATTTTTGGCACACGCTCTATATGGTGATCGAGTTCTGGTAAATCTACATAGAAGCGCAAGTGGGTGATCTTTAATGCAGCCACTAGTGTATACAATTGGGACAAGAGGGAAGCTACGTCATCAGCAATGAATTCTTCAAGAAAATGTGCACTCGATCGTTTTGTTTTCCAGACCCTAACAGAGGATTGATCCCAAATAATGCTAATATGTGCCATATTATAAAACTTAATACTCCCAATCCAGTCCGTCGAAGCGTAGTGTGCTGAACAATTCATCAATAATGAAAGTACCGATCTCCTTAGATGGGTTGCTCCAAGGTTCTCCTAGTAACAACTCTTGCCCAAGAAGAAAGAAACGATCTATGAAATGGAAATTACGATAAATAAAAGGACCATTCATAATACCCCAACCACTAAGAGATGTAAAGTCGTTGATATCATACGGGTTGATTAATGAAACTGGCGCATAACCGGTTGGAGTTAGAGTGATTGTCACCGGATTTGGTGTTGATGTTGTTATTGGAGAGGTTCCGCTAATTGTAGTTCCAGCTACATTAACAATCGCTGAATCGCGCTCATCTACTATTTTTCCCCGTTTCGTAAATATAACCTTATCTATTTGTGAAACGGAACTTTGGTTAGGTGGGCTACCAATTATGGTATCAGTAGTACTCAATATTACAGAACTACCTGCTTGATTTTTAGTGTAAGCGTATAAGCTATCAGCTACCCAATTTCCAGAGAGTCCGGGTACACTTGAGGTGTCAATTTCTCCTGGTGCTTGTTTAATCGCACGATGGTTCTCAATTACGACTGTAGAAAGCCAATCTCGCAGATCGATACGCTGTATATTTAACTCCGTAGCACGTTCATCCCACTCATCGCTTAGACCGTAATCATTCCAGTTGCCTTTAGCAGGATTACCATCACTACCAATTGACCATTTATCCCATAATGCGTTAAATTCATTTAGTATTATAGTATCTGGCAAAGTAAGGTCAGTATTTGTAGTAGAAAGGAGAATAAGTCGGAGTTCTTTCGGATTTAAAGGATCGGAGATCCAATTGGTTCCGTCACCAGTGACTTGAAAAAAACTCATTCCTCCCCAGGAAGGTTGCGCAAAATACAATTTGCGAGTGTTATTAGACTCAGGGCGCTCCCCGAGTGGATAACGCACTTCATTAGCACTACCCCCACCGTGGCGAGCAGCTATATTCCACCACAGGCCATCATCACCATCCGTAGGAACACCATTGCTGTTTTTATAAATTGGGAAAACTTGTTCCCGGAGCATACCGCGTTTAAGAGCTTCAGCTACTTGTGGTAGCTTACTACCTTCATTGACCGAGCGTTGCACTTGGATTAGATCAATAGTACTTGGTAGAACAGCCGCTGCCAAAATAGCAATAACTGTCATTACCCCAATTAGTTCGAGTAAAGTAAAGCCAACAACATGGGTACCAATTTTTTTTATCCGTATGGACTGATGGGCTTCAGCAATATAAGTCATAGAATGATTATAGAAGTATACGAGCACGAATGGAATGTGTCAACGTAGCAGTAAATTGCCCCATTTTAATGCAACCATCAGCCTCTAAGATATAGTAGAATATCGAACCCTCCAAAGTATAGGGCACTATCAATAAAGTAAAGCTTACCGGGCTTTAATACGAACCAGGGCTTAGCATGTTAACAAGTGGTAAAAAGACCGCTGCTGCAACCAAACCTGCGAGGACCACAGTAAAGACAATAAGACCAGGTTCAAGTACCGCAAAAAAGGCTTTAATCTTACGGGGCACCAAGTCGTCGTAATAATCAACCACAGCTTGTAGAGAAGTATCTAATGAGCCACTACGCTCCCCTACGCCAACCATCGTTCTTACCAGAGCTGGGAAAATTGGATCCTTTGCCATAGAACTGCTCATTGTCGAGCCATTGGATACAGCTCGTTCGATTCGGATAACACTGCGTTCGATCACTTTATTGCCAACTACTTCCCTCGACATAGCTAAGGAATCAGTGATTACAATACCCGCCTTCTGCATAAGAATGAGGCTACGAAGAAAACGAGCCACTGCCAGCGTGAGGATAACATTGCCTAAAAATGGGATACGAATTAGAAAGTGATCACGCAAAAGAGCTGCTTTTTCAGATACTTTAAAAAGTAAGCGTAATCCAGGTGGCGTGAGAAAAAAGACAGATATAATCCCACTCCAATATTTGACGACAAAGTCGCTTGCCGAGATCATGAACTGAGTAATCCAAGGCAGTGGAATATTCAGTTCAAAAAGTAATTCAGTGACTGTTGGAAAAACGAAGCGTAAAGCGATAAAAATAAAAATAACTAAGGCAGCGAGAACAAACGCTGGGTAGAGCATAGCTTGCTTAAAAGACTTCCAATTTTGGTCCATCCATTCCAAATAATCTCTAAGCTCGATAAAATTCTGGTCTATTGAACCGGAGCGCTCAGCTACTTTGACGATATTACGTACATAACCTGGAAATATTTGGGGGAAGCTTTCAAAACCTTGGCTAAGGGGAGTACCCTGTTCGACCATTTCTGAGAGGCGCTGCCGGACAGTAGATTCGGTATCGGAGCAATCCTCGCCCTCGCGTGGGCGTAGAGCCTCGACAATCGGTACACCCGCGCGTAATTGAATGCCGATCTGAAATATAAGATTAGCTAAATCCGCAGTCTTCATTTTGAGCCGAGATTGACGCTTAAAAGCCTTTTTATCTCTAACTTCGGAATTGACCAGCTCTAGACCGTCTTTAGCCAGCATCTCCTTCAATCGGCCTACATTTTCAGCATCATATTTCCCATTACATAATTTGCCGTCGGTCGCGACTGCTGTGTATTTAAATTCAGGCATAATGGGGTAACTATTGGACTGCTTCTAAATCTTCAGCCGCTAGTTGAATAATACGGCCTACTTCCTCGATACTGGTCAGTCCTGATCGTGCTTTAGCTAAGCCATCCTGCCGCATGAAGTCTACACCTTGATTTTGTAGGTACTGTTTCATCTTTGAAGTTGGTTCTTCATTGTCAATTAGCATCTGCAAGCCAGCATCTATCATAATAATTTCGGCTAGACTAATGCGCCCGTTGTAACCCTTGTGTCCGCAAGCTTGGCAGCCTACAGGCCGGTACACTTTGACCTGCTCGTCCACAGGTCGTCCGCCTAAAGATCGCCATTCCTCTGGGCTTAGATTAACAGCTTCTTTGCAGACTGGACAAAGTCTGCGAGCAAGACGTTGGGCACTTAGACCAAGTAAGCTACTAGAAAGTAAATAAGGGGGAATGCCTAAATCCGTTAGTCGAGGAATCGCACTTATTGCATCATTGGTGTGCAAAGTCGAAAAGACTAAGTGCCCAGTCAAAGCTGCACGAATCATCAATTCAGCAGTCACTTGATCGCGCGTCTCCCCAACTAAAATAACATCAGGATCCTGTCGCAGGAGTGTACGCAAACCACTAGCAAAACTAAGACCTATTTCGTCCTTAACTTGCGTCTGACGTATGAGTGGGAGTCGGTATTCAATTGGGTCTTCTAGAGTAAACACACTGCGCTCCTCCGCATCGATCATTGATAATAGCGTGTACAAGGTAGTCGTCTTACCGCTACCAGTGGGTCCAGTAATTAGGAACACACCATGAGGTTGTTCTAAAATATTGCTAAATCCTTTTTGTTGCTCCAAGGAGAAACCCAGGGTGGGTAGCTCAAGTTTTAGGCGCGATTGATCTAGCAAACGCATAACTACACTCTCCCCATTACTCGATGGCAGGCTAGATACACGAACGTCAATTTCCTCTGTGCCAATATTAAAACGAATACGGCCGTCTTGAGGTAGACGATCCTCAGCGGTGTCCATACCCGCCAAAATTTTAAAGCGAGCAGTCAGGGCGCTACGGATAGCACTTGGTAGCAATAATCCCTCTTCTAAAACGCCGTCTACTCGAAGGCGAATACGAAAAAAACGTTCCTCTGGATGCAGGTGCACATCACTTGCCTCTCGTGTTGCAGCGTGCATAAGAATCTGCTCAGCAAGACGAATCATCGGAGGATCATCCTGACTCTGCTCATTCAGTGCATCCGCGTCCATTTGTAAAAAAGCCCCTACAGCTTCATATAGCTCATCACTAACCGTAAAATTACGATTTATGGCGAGTCGAATATCTGTTTCCGATGCAGGCAATACTTCGATTGGCTGTTTGGCCGCCGTCTCGAGGCGTTTAATAGTCGGTAAATCAAAAGGATTGGCGCATGCGATCCAAAGGCATTCGTCTCGCTCAGCTACCGGAATGGCAATCAATTTCTCACACAGCTCAGGCGATAATTTAGCGCGTAAGGCATCGTCCAAACTAAGGCGACGAAGGCTCAAACTCTGCCCATCAATTTGCTCTTCTTGAATGAATTCCGTCGCTGTGCGTAATTTCCCCCGCACCGAGCGGAATCGAGAAATCTCCTCGCTAGTAACTAAGCCTAGCTTTTGAACGATCTCGCTAAAGCTCAGGCCAAGTCTATTTGCCTCTCGCTGGGCCAGATTAGCCTGCGAAGAGGTAAGTATATGCTCAGAAACAAGCCAGGCCTCCATGTTATCGGAGGCCTGGCTGTTAATTCTATTTTTTGGTACGCGAGTATCCAAAACGATATGGTGTGTATTCTATTTAAAGCCTACTATTGATGCGAAACATAAGCATATGCATTATATGCGCCGTCCTGGCCGTCGAACCATACATTTCCTCCATCAACTCCTACTTCCGACGATGGATTTCCGCCTTGCGAAAATGCACCTAACAAGACATTATCTGCTACTATCTCAGGAAATGGTCCGTTAATTTTGGTACAGAGCGCAGCAGCTTCCTGTGTAGTTAAATTCGGGATATAGTAATAAACTATACGAGAGCCATTACCAGCTGATTTAAATGGAACAATGTTTGCACTAAGTGCTGTTCCAGAAGTTCCAGCGTTCATATCTTCCGGACCCGTTGTACCAGATATAGCAGCGCAACCGATAGCCCAAGTTTTCCCATCTATTTCCTCACCAATAGCTGTCTTCAAAGACTCTAATAATTGCTCTTGGTAATAAAGAACGTGACCGAAATTAGGGTCTGGAGTGTCAGTACTTCCGGGTCTGTTGTTTATAACAGGTTGACCTAGTGCAATGACACTATCTAAGGAAAAACGGTCATAACGTTGATAAAAATTAACAGCTGCTGCTTTTGCTGCATTTATAGACGCGACTGCTGAAGTCACCTTAGCATCACGAATTGATTCAATTACGCGAGGGGCAACAACCGCCGCTAAGATACCAATAATTGCCAAAACGCCGATCATTTCGATTAGCGTGAAACCTTGATTTTTTTCTTTAGGGTATTTCATAACTTTTAATATAATA
>CABXXS010000032.1 GCA_902516225.1 Puniceicoccaceae bacterium
TTTTCGTAGCTAAGGCTTGTGAGTTCACGCTCGCAAGCTGCATGGAAGCGCGCTGAGCGTATCGCAGCGTAGAGTACTTCTTCTGGGTTTAAACGGTCTTCAAATTTTAGAAAGGTAGTGAAATTTGAAATAATTATGCTTGATGCTAACGCTATTAATGCGACGACAAGAATAATCTCCAATAGAGTAAAGCCCGCTCTGTAGACGGGGCATTTATGGCTACTGACTCGAATTCGTCCAGTTTCCGATGTCATCATTACTCTCAGTACCGTCTTCACCAAAAGACCAGATGTCGTAACTACGACTGCCACTTATATTTCGTGTTCCAGGGAATTTATACTTGTAAGGGTTACCCCATGGATCGATGGCTTGTTCTTTGATGTAAGGTCCTTTCCAACGCGCTTCTTTCCCGGTCGGTGCTTTCATTAGTGCTTTGAGCCCCTGGTCGGTACTAGGAAAATTTCCTACATCTAGGCGATATCTAGTTAGTGCGAGTTCGGAACTACTAGTGACGAATATTTGGGCCGCTTGTTTCTGATTATCTCCGAATACGCCTGTTAATTGGTTAAGTGCGACACTAGCGAGCAAGGCTACCAGTGCAATAGCAATGAGTATCTCAAGCAAACTGAAGCCACTCTTAGCTAGGGTAGATGAGGGAAGGTTAGATGACCTTGTGACGCTGGGTGATTTCATGTTTGTATTTATGGGCCTATATAGATAACGATGTCGAGTTTTTTTGGGGTATTGTGTGGCTAATACAGGCTCTTAACTGTCTCTTTTAAGTAGGGATATAGTATGGGTTTGGTCAGAGTTTATTGTCAGATCTAGGTGCCAAGTATCTTCAGGCAATGCTTCTGGGATACGTTCCGGCCATTCGACAGCAAGGCACCATGGAGATAGTAGGAAGTCTTCTATCATTAGAGCATCTAGGTCGTTGCTACATGATAAGCGGTAGGCGTCAAAGTGTACGAGCTGCCGTTCACCATTGTAGATCGTGTAAAGATTGAATGTAGGGCTAGTTATAGGCTTCTTTATTCCCCAAGCGCTGGCTAAACCACGAACAAGGGTAGTTTTTCCTACACCGAGGTCGCCATGCAGAGCGAGCACTGAGTCGATCGGTAGAATGGCGCCGAGTTGTGTCCCCACTGCTTCTGTCTGGGCAGTGCTTTTGGAGCATATGCCCGCAGCTAAGTGATTAATTAGGTCGCTCATTCGCTAAAGTGCTCAAAACCTTTTGTCCATGGAATGTCCTTCCCAGTTGCCTCATCAATGTAGGGTGCTCCGCTCTTTGAAGGCCTCATTTGTCCGATCCTGTTCAGGGCGGTTTCAGGAAATCTTGCTGTCCAAGCTTCCTCAAAATTTTTCGTATCGTAGCCCTCTTTAACGGTGAAGAGTAATTCGTAATCTTCACCATCGCAGAAGGCATGTTCTATTGGTGCACAACCACTTCGGGTAGCAATTTCTTGGGCGGATTCTGATATTGGTATACGCTCTAGTGTCAAATATGCAGCGCATAGTTTGGGAATTAGTTCTCTTAAGTCTTTTGCTATGCCATCGGTTAAATCGATAAGTGCGCTGCACACACCGGATTCTGCCAGCCAGCGACCCTCAGCTAAGCGTGGCAAGAAGTTACAATGCTTCCTTATGCGGCTTCCGCCCAAGCTACCGGTCACGTAGATCGCGTCACCTGATTGCGAACCACTGCGCAGTAGCGGGTCTTGCTCTAAGTAGCCGTATAAGCTCAATACCGAGGAGAATTGCCCTAGGGGAAGGGAACTAATATCACCCCCAACAAGGCGCACCTTATAATATTCGCAGTTTCCCCGGACGCCTTTAATGAATTCGGATAGCCAATCGAGATGAAGGTCGCCGCCGCACAATAGTGTTAGTAGGGCATGGCTAGGGTATCCGCCCATTGCAGCAATGTCGCTTAGGTTGCGCTTAATTAATTTAGCGCCGGCGTCTTTTGGATCTATATTATGATCGAAGTGCTGACCATAACTCAGGCTATCCGAAGTTAGGATTTGCTTGCCCTGTGGCACTGTAACTACAGCACAATCATCACCAATCCCCTCAGGACTGGGTGGCGTAACATCACCTAGCCATCTTCGGATCTGAGTTATTAGCTTGGTCTCGCCCAGTGAGCTAATACTCATGCTCTTATTTTCTGTGAACATAGCTTTAAGGAAGACTCAATTTTTTAATTCTAGTAAGACCGGGCAGTGATCCGAACCTGTGACTTGGTCGAGGATATCCGCCCTAGAGATATGATCCCTAAGTAAGCGAGAGACCAAGAAGTAGTCGATTCGCCAACCTATATTCCGCTGACGGGCACCTGCACGATATGACCACCAACTATAACGATCAATTGCCTCTGGATTTAAATGGCGGAAACTATCGACGAATCCGGCATCTAAAATAGCATCTAAGCTTGCACGCTCTTCGTCAGTGAAGCCGGCATTTTTTCGATTAGTCTTTGGATTAGAAAGATCGATTTCTTGGTGAGCGACATTTAGATCTCCGCAGAAGATAACTGGCTTACTAGTCTCAAGTTTGCTTATGTAATTTAAGAAGGCTACGTCCCACTCTAGTGTACGATAGTCTAGGCGACGTGGTCGCTTATTTTCGTCGTGATTCTGCGAGTTAGGCGTATAGACTGTGACGAGAAAGTAGTCCGAGAACTCGGTAGTAATAACCCGTCCCTCTTTATCATGCTGATCGATACCAATGCCGTAGCTTATACTATGCGGCTCGTGTTTACAGAGTACAGAAGTACCAGAGTACCCTTTTTTTTGTGCACAATTCCAGTAGGTAAAAGGGTAGCCTTCGAATTCAAATCCATCGACTAGATCGTCCGATATTTTTGTCTCCTGTAGGCAAATTACGTCTGGATTTGCCTCTGCCAAAAAGCCGTTAAAATCTTTTTTTATAGCAGCACGCAGTCCATTAACATTCCACGATATTAGTTTCTGAGGTTTCATGAATTAAATTTATCGTCCATGCGTGTGAGCGCAATAATAGAAGAATGTTTCGGTTCTACCGAAATTGTAATTATAGCTGAAGCTGTAAGTTCAGCTGTAAAATCCGCCGCCTAGTAGCTTCTCGCCATCATAGAGCGCGAGAACTTGACCAGGTGAGAGCGCGCGTTGTGGTTGGTCAAATATAACTTTCGCTGAGTCTGGACCAGTAGGGAGGTAAGTTATAGCTTGAGATGGGTCACGGTAGCGCGGCTTAGCAAGAAGCTTGTAGCCCTTAATACTTGGAGAGGATTTAGGTAGCTGATCGGATACAGAATTACCGCCTGCTACAGATTTGCTCAATGTATTGCCAATGACTTGGTTAGTGAAGTTTAGATTGTGCAGGTTGACTTCGGTGGTGAAGAGTCCGGGCGATTCGGGTCGATCGAACGCTACAATAAGCTCGTTACGCTGCATATCTAGACCAGTGACGACGTAAAATTCATTATCCGTATTCGAGGGGATACCGATGCCTCTGCGTTGTCCAGTAGTATAGCGGTGTAATCCACGGTGACGACCGAGTATTTTACCATCAATATGCACGATATCACCTGGCTTATCCTCAATGTAGTGTTCAAGGAATCGATTGATGTTCATATTGCCAAGGAAGCAGATACCTTGACTATCTTTCTTTGTAGCATTTGGCAGTTTTTGAGCAGCTGCGATTTCTCGCACAAGTGGTTTTTCCAATTCTCCAATAGGAAAAAGTGCGTTGAGAATTTGCTCCTGACGTACGAGGGCTAAAAAATACGTTTGGTCTTTGTTTTTATCGATGCCTTCGATCAGATTATGCGAACCGTCTGGCTGTATAATCTTACGAACATAGTGGCCTGTTGCGATTCCGTCAAAACCTGCTTCCCGAGCATAGTCCTGGAAGATACCGAACTTCATTTCTCGGTTACACATCATATCTGGATTTGGGGTTATCCCTCGCTTGTAACCGTCAACAAGGTATTTAACAACGTGCTCGCGATACTCATTCACAAGGTTAACAATATCGTATTCGATCCCTAGGTGGGACGCGACCGCTCTGGAATCTTCAATATCTTGTTGTGCGGGGCAGTCAGCTAGAGGCATCTCTTCGTTCATCCAAGTCCTAATGTAGGCACTGGATACATCGTAGCCTTGCTCTTTTAAGAGCCAAGCAGCTACGGCGCTATCGACACCACCTGAGAGCGCTACAAGTATCTTTTTCATTAATTCTAGACAAGAGTTGTCGAATATTATCGTCAACTTAGGATTTGTTTGCTGGGCAGTATTTATTCCTGAGAATGGGTAATAGCCAAATTTTTTCGATAATTCTGTAAAGGTTATTGCTATCACCACTGTGATTCACAGGGATAAGATAAAAATGGTAGATGTAAGTAGCAAAATTACGCACACATTCTGGGAGTCTAGCGAAGCTGGATTAGTCTTTCTATCTGAGGATTGGTTGGACGAAAAGAATACACCACCCTTACTGCTAGGCCCTACAAGAGATTTTTTTTCTAAAATCGAACGACTCACTCCAGAGCAGTGTGGGCGTTATACTCGCTATTACAGGCTTGAGAAAAGCTGGATTTTTGTAATGCGATCTAGTCCTCACCCGCAACTAATGGATAGGCAAGTTCGTGTTTACTTAGGCGGTGACTTCAATGGTTGGAGTAACGCGATTGGCCAGCCTGAGTGGGAGCTTAAGCCCGTTAGTGATGCGACGGCAACCACCTATGAACTGCGCGTTCCTCTAGAGCAAATACCAATTGGCACGCTGGCTTCATTTAAATTCGTCACTGACCAGGGTGAGTGGTTCGATGTACCCGACAGTGCGCCTAATCGTATCCTCTCTGATGGTGTATCTAATTTTCAATTAAATCCGTCGAATACTGGCCGACATGTCTTTCGTTTTTATACGCCGTTTTCTTACGAGCCCTTAGGAAATGAAAGAATAATTTGGAGCGATGATGGTGTTTATGAGGTTCATGATTTGCCTCAAAATAGATTTCTTACATCTGCAAAGACTGAGTTTGAAATGGGCGCCATCGTGAAAGGAGATTCGACAACTTTCCGGCTTTTCGCACCTAGAGCCACGCTCGTAACAGTATCTTATGGCCTCAAATCGGATTGTTCTGATTTCATCACACAAAATATGCTCAAGCACGACGGATGCTCATGGGAATTTTCTACTGATCAGAGCTTAGATGGTTATTATTATTACTACAATATTGAAGGTACGAACTTAGATGGAACTACGCATTTTGATAGCTCTTTTTCTGTCCTAGATCCTTACGCTAAAGCCTGCCTCGGGCGACGTGGCCCCGGCATTGTAATTGCGCCCGAACGGATTCCTGGAGTGATAACAAAATACCAGCCACCTGCTTGGCACGACATGATCATTCTCGAAGCGCATTTACGAGATCTCGCAGCACATGCTCCAATTGAGCTTACCACGCAGGAGCGCAGCGGCTATGCTGGCCTTCGTAAGTGGCTAAAAAGTGAGCAATGTTATTTGAAAGAGTTGGGTGTCAATGTTATCGAGCTACAGCCGATTCAAGAATTCGATAATGAAAAACCCGAGGACTATCATTGGGGCTATATGACAGTGAATTACTTCTCTCCTGAGAGTAGCTACGCTGCAGTCCCAGAGAAAGCTTCTCAAATTGAAGAATTTCGCGATCTTGTGGCAGATTTTCACGATCAGGGCATTGCAGTGATACTTGACGTTGTGTATAACCACGTAGGGGAGCCAAATCATTTACTCTTCATTGATAAGTTATATTATTTTCATCTCGATCAGGCAAATGATTTAGTAAACTGGAGCGGTTGCGGAAACGACCTTCGTTGTGACACGCCAATGGGTAGGCGCTTGATCATCGACAGCTTAAAGCATTTGGTGCAGACCTATGATGTAGATGGATTTCGCTTTGATTTGGCTGAATTGATAGGTGTCGAAGTCCTGCGAGAAATCGAGAGTGAGCTCAAGAAGATAAAGCCCTCCATTGTCCTAATCGCTGAGCCATGGAGTTTTCGAGGCCACATTCAGGACGAGCTGCAGACTACAGGATTCGCCTCTTGGAACGACGGATTCCGTGATTACATCGCTTCTTACATTAGAGGCGAGGGTAGCCAAGACAACATCCGCCACTTTATAGCAGGATCACCCACTTCAACTCGTTTTACTGCTCAGACTATAAATTATACTGAGTCACATGACGATCACTGTTGGCTAGATCGAATTACGGAACGCCCGAACAATAATGGTGATGACCCCACACTTCTAGACCTCCGCCGTACCCACTTGATGGCGTCACTTCTTTTTAGTTCGCTAGGTGTGCCTATGTTAGCAGCAGGGCAAGATTTCCTACGATCAAAATCAGGTATATCAAATACCTACCAGCGTGGAGACATTAACGCATTAGATTATAATCGACGAACTTTTTTCTCAGGCACGCACGCTTATTTTCGTGACTGGATACATTTTCGACTTTCCTGTCAGGGCAAAGCATTGCGTTATGATGGAAGCATAAGTGAAGATTACCTACAGTTTTTCTTTGCTGAGGGCTCTAGTGCTGTGGTTGCCTTATTCAATGCAGACTATTCTGTGGATGCACCTCAGATCGTCTACGCCATCAATCCGCACTTTGAATATGCGAATGTAGGATGCGCGCAGATAAGACCAAAAGAACTAAGGCAGGTAGCGGACCAAGAAAGATTTAGTCTAAACGGTATTGATACTGCCCGTATCCCAGTATCTGATAAGGAAATTAATTTACCTCCATTGACCTGTGGACTCTGGCTTTATTAGGTCTTTACGCAAAAGTGGCTCAAACATCGTATCCCTTCGGTCGCTGCAGGCAGGATATGTATATTCTAAGGAAATATACTTTTGCAGTAATCTTTCGTAGTAATTAGTGAGCGAAGTGATACTGTTTGGCAGCATCTTGAGTTACTTCTACCCACTCGTCCCAAGTTTCTTTTAGTGAAGCACGTAACTGCTTGATCTCTTGTTGAAGAATATCTTTGTGCTCGTGGCTCGCTTTTTTTAATTCGCGAATTTTTACCTTAATTGCAGCAGCCTTCTCATCGAATGTTAGAGAAAGTGCTTCCAATTTTGCTTTGAGCTCAGTGGCGTACTCGTCCATCTCTTCGCTAATGTGTTCTAGGATCATTTTCTTATCTTTAGAAACAAGAGATTTCTGGATGCTTAACTCGTTTACAATGCGTAATCCTTTTACCAATCCGAGCTTGGATGCCAACCAGATTGTCCATTTAGATGGGTCAAAGTGGTACCACCGAATACCATTGCGGTAATCTCCTGCGAAGGCGTGGTGGTAGTTGTGGTAACCTTCACCAAAAGTGAGCACTGCCATTACTGCATTATCGACCGCGCTGAGTTCACGGGCAAAAGTTTTTGATCCGTAAGTATGACAGAGTGAGTTAATGAACCATGTGCAGTGATGAATCATTGCCATGCGCATGAGAAAACCCATGTAGAAAGAGGCTAGCGCGCTGCCAGTTATACCCCAACCGATTAAGAAAACTGCTAGATTAACTCCAATTAGAAAATGTGGATAGTACTTGTCCTGGAGCATTACACGTGGGTTCTTTATTAAGTCGGCGACTAAACTTTTATCGAAATCGCGCTTGTACTCAAAAAGCCACAGAATGTGGGCGTACCAAAAACCTTTGTTTATAGAGTAAGGGTCTTTGTCTGTGTCTACGTTGTTATGATGAATCCTATGATCATAAGACCATTTTAGAGCAGACATCTCAAAAGCGAGTGTAGAACTTAGTAATACACACCACTCAAAGAATGGGTTAGCAGTGTAAGATTTGTGGGCATAGAGTCGGTGATAACCTACTGTGATCGACATGCCTCCTAAAATATAAGTTACAAGAAATAGGACGACTGCAGACCAGGAAAAAACCGCAATGAAAGCAGGTAGAAGCGCTACCAAAGCAATGTGGTAGGCAACGACAAAAGAAAACATGTCCCAATTTTTAATTTTCATAAATAATTAATTTTTAGCTTGGCTGGGCATATTATATCTAACGACGCTCAGGCAATTTTTTGTAAATAATTGATGATCAGTAACTCATAGTGTTATAATTGAACCGAACAGGATAATAATTAAAATTAAAATATGTGATCATAAGTGTCATAAATGTCAAATCTATTGAGGCTAAATTAGCTCCACAACATATGGGTTTATAATTACTTAGACTTACACGTTGACGATCTATGTTTAAATGTAACATTTTTTATAGCTTACACCAGTAATAGTGGAATAAAACTTGCCAAGATTGACTACCTGACTACACATCGCATCCTCATATATTTTACTTCAAAATAATAACGTATAAAAATGGCTACAAAAATTGGAATTAATGGCTTCGGCCGCATTGGTCGCTTAGTTTTTCGCTCACTTGTCGAGAAGGGGCTTCTAGGCTCTCAAATCGAAGTGGTTGCTATCAACGATCTCGTACCTGCAGAAAACCTCGCTTACCTTCTAAAATATGACACTACTCAGGGTCGCTTTAAAGGTACAGTAGAAGCAAAGGGTGATGATGCACTCGTAGTAAATGGGCACGAAATAAAAACTCTGGCTGTACGCGAGGGACCGGCTGCCCTGCCTTGGAAAGAACTTGGCGTTGATATCGTCATAGAGTCCACAGGTCTATTTGTACAAGATACAAAAGCACGTGGTCACATTGAAGCCGGTGCGAAGAAGGTTATAATTTCAGCTCCAGCTAAAGGTGATGGAGTTAAGACAGTGGTACTCGGTGTCAACGATGACGAGCTAAATGCCGATCACGATCTAATCTCTAACGCATCCTGCACAACTAACTGTTTAGCGCCAATCACGAAAGTTGTTCTCGAGAATTTCGGTATTGCCGAAGGTCTTATGACAACAGTCCACTCCTACACAGCGACTCAGAAGACGGTGGATGGTCCTTCACCTAATGATATGAAAGGTGGCCGTACAGCTGCACTGAACATCATCCCTTCTTCCACCGGTGCTGCTAAGGCTGTGGGTTTAGTGATTCCATCGGTCCAAGGTAAACTTACAGGTATGGCATTCCGCGTTCCAACGCCTACAGTTTCTGTGGTTGATCTAACGGTTAAAACAGAGAAGCCCACATCCTATCAAGAAATCTGTGAAAAAATGAAAGAGGCTTCTGAGGGTTCCCTCAAGGGTATCTTAGGTTACACTGAAGATGAAGTTGCTTCCTCTGATTTCATCCACGATGACCTTAGCTCGATTTTCGATGCAGGTAGCGGCATGGGCTTGAACGATACATTTTTCAAGCTAGTCTCTTGGTACGATAACGAATGGGGTTACTCCAATCGCGTGGTTGAGCTTGTTCAAAAGGTTTCCAAGTTCCTGTAAATCAAACTTGGGTAAAAACTGTTTGATTTTCTGGTCGCTGCGGCAGGTATCCCATACGGGTCCTTGATCGTGGCGGCCTTTCTTTTTAATATATAACTCAATAAATACCATGGCTATAAAAACTATCAATGACGTAAACCTCTCAGGAAAGCGTGTCTTAGTACGTTGCGACTTTAATGTGCCAATTAAAAATGGTGTAATTAACGACGACTCTCGAATAATCGCTGCCTTGCCTACCATCAAACTTTTGGTTGATCAGGGCGCAAAAGTAATTCTTGCATCGCACTTAGGTCGGCCTAAAAGCGAGAAAAATGCAGCCTTCACGCTCGCACCTGTTGCCGAAGAGCTAGCGAAGTACCTAGCTCAGCCGGTAAGCTTTATACAAGATTGTATTGGAAAAGACGTGGAAGCTGAAGTAGCTAATTTAGGAGATGGCGAAATTGCATTACTTGAAAACGTGCGCTTTTATAAAGGTGAGACAGACAATGATGCTGAATTTGCAGCTTCGCTGGCAAAACTCGCAGACGCTTTCGTAAATGATGCTTTTGGCACAGCGCATCGTGCACACGCTTCGACTGCTGGGGTTGCAAAGTACCTTTCCCCATGTGTGTGCGGGCTTCTCATTGAGAAGGAACTAGCCTATCTTGGAGAAAAAACTAATGCCCCCGAACGTCCGCTTACTGTGATTCTTGGTGGGGCCAAGGTATCTGATAAAATTAAGGTGATTGATACTCTCCTTGAGAAGGCCGACACGATTATTATTGGTGGAGGTATGGCTTACACATTTAAATTGGCCATGGGTCAAACTGTCGGTGATTCCCTCAGTGAACCTGATTTTATTCCGACCGCGAAAGCAGCGCTCAAGAAAGCGAAAGACAAAGGCGTTAAGTTCCTCATGCCAGTCGATAATATGGTTGTGCAGGGGCTCGATTTTGGCTCAGGTACTTTTGTGAATACCAAAGTCGCTGAAGGGAGTATCGAAGATGGTTGGGAGGGAGTGGATATCGGCCCGAAGAGCATTGAACTCTTTAGTAATGAAGTTAAAAATGCCAAGACAGTACTTTGGAATGGACCAATGGGAATTTTTGAAATCGAGGCATGTAATAAGGGTACTTTCGCGGTTGCCAAGACGATTGCCGAATCGGGCGCCTGCTCTATCATTGGAGGAGGTGATTCTGTAAAGGCTATTAAAATGGCTGGTTATGGTGACCAGGTCACTTTTATGAGCACGGGTGGCGGAGCTTCACTAGAATTTCTTGAGGGTAAAGAGCTACCTGGAGTTACTGTTCTTGACTTAGTTTAATGAGCTTACTTCCAAATAATTAATTAAAAAATAGTAATACTTATGAATAAATCAGCACGTAAATACCTAATTGCAGGTAATTGGAAAATGAATCTAAACTCAGCGGAAGGCGCTGAGCTTGCTAAAGACGTAGTCAGTATA
>CABXXS010000033.1 GCA_902516225.1 Puniceicoccaceae bacterium
CGCCCATATTCTCTCGATTATATAGATTTGATATTTACAGACTTTCAAGAATTACACGGCGATCGCCGCTATCGCGAAGACGCGGCAATCGTCGGTGGGCCTGCTTTCCTCGGCGAAGAACCAGTGATGGTAATTGGCCAACAAAAGGGGCGTAATACAAAAGATAATTTAAAGCGTAATTTCGGCTGCCCACACCCTGAAGGTTATCGTAAAGCTATGCGTCTTATGGAAATGGCGGAGAAGTTTAAAATGCCAATCGTTACTTTTGTGGACACTCCAGGTGCTTATCCTGGCATCGGCGCGGAAGAGCGTCACGTAGCAGAGGCTATCGCGGTAAACATTCGGGAGATGAGTCATTTAAAGGTCCCAATTGTGACTATTGTGATCGGAGAGGGAGGTAGCGGAGGTGCGCTTGGTATCGCCGTAGCCGACGAAGTTATGATTTTGGAAAACGGTTATTATTCCGTCATTTCTCCTGAGGGCTGCGCTGCAATCTTATGGAAAGATCGTGCCGCTGCACCAAAGGCGGCCGAAGCACTCAAATTTAGTCCCGAGTATTTAGAAAAGTTTGGTATTGTAGATCGTATTATTGCTGAGCCCACAGGCGGGGCACATCGCGATTACGAATTATCGGCGAAGACTTTAAAGACTGCTATAGTAGGTGCGCTTGGGAAGCTTAAGAAAAAGAGTGTAAAGAGGCTGCTAGAAGATCGATACACTAAATTTCGTAATCTCGGCGAATATGCCGAGAGTCAGACTTAGGCTAGTTTCTCGGCTGTTTCCTTCTCGAGGCGCTGAATATATTCGCTCACATTACAAGTGAGCATACGAGTGCTCCCTGGTGAGACCTCTAGGACCTTGTTGACCACTCCGTCCAAGAATGCACGGTCGTGACTAACTAATATGACGGTTCCTTCGTAGAGATTAATCGCTTCTTGTAGGACTTCCTTTGATTTGATGTCTAGGTGATTAGTAGGTTCGTCTAGAATCATACAATTCGCTGGGTGCATGAGCATTTTTGCTAGAGCAACTCTATTTTTCTCACCACCGGACAGCACGGAAGTCTTCTTTAGTGCTTCATCTCCAGAAAATAGAAGAGCTCCAAGTGCACCGCGCGGATTGGCATCATCGTTGCCGATGGCTGCTTTCTCAACTTCTTCTAGTACAGAGTTGCTCGGGTCGAGTTCGTCTGCTTGGGATTGGGCGAAGTAGCCGAGTAGGGTGTTAATACCTTTTTCGACTTCGCCACTTTGGAAGGGTTCGCTGCCAGCCATAATGCGCGCGAGGGTGGACTTTCCTGCTCCGTTGACACCGACCACTGCGATTCGATCGCCCTTATCGATGCGAAGATCGAGTCCTTTGAAAATAACATTCTCACCGTAGGCTTTGTGTAGGTCTTTTATAGTAATTACCTTGGCGCTCGCTGGTGGCGCTTTCGGGAAACGAAAGAACATTTTTTTCTCATCACGGGGTATAGTGATAAGATCCATTTTCTCTAATGCTTTAATACGGCTTTGTACCATACTGGCTTTTTTTACGTTAGAGCGAAAGCGATTGATCCAGTCTTTTACTTCTTTAATTTCTTTTTGTTGGTTCGCATAGGCCTTGCGCAAAGTTTCTAGGCGCTTAGCGCTCTCGCCCGCGTAGTAAGTGTAATTTCCTTTAAAACTGGTCAGATCGCCCAATTTTAGTTCGATCGTACGATTGGTTACTTCGTCGAGGAAGGCACGGTCGTGCGAGATTACGATGAGCGCGCCCTGGTAGTGTTTTAGGTATTGCTCCACCCAATGCTGCGAGACGATGTCTAAGTGATTGGTCGGTTCGTCGAGTATAATCAGAGAGGGGTTTTGTAGGAGTAGTTTCGCTAAGGCGATACGCATCTGCCATCCACCCGAAAACTCCCCGGTGTCGCGCTCGAAGTCATCCTTCTTAAAGCCCATTCCGAGCAATATACGCTCAATACGAGACTTCATTTTAGCAGGTTCGTAGTCTTCGAGTTGTTGCTCCCACTCGCCCATCAGATCGATCAAGTCGTAGTATTCATCGGTCGAGGTGTCCATCTCGAGCATCGATTCTTCTGCTTCTTCGAGATTTTTTTGCAGCGCTAGCACGTCGCCAAAAGCGCTCTCAGCCTCGGCGTAGAGGGTCTGACCTGATACGGAAATACCGTCCTGAGGCAAGTACCCGACACTGACATAGGCGGCCTTGTCGATGCCTCCACCGTCTGGTTCAAGCTCACCCATAAGCATGCGCAGGAGGGTCGTCTTGCCGGACCCGTTAGAGCCGATGAGGGCTATACGGTCGTGGGCATTGATGACAGAGTTAATTCCATTAAAGAGAACCTTCTTGCCGAAGTTGTGAGTGACTTGATTGATTGTGATCATGTAGGAAAGATAAGCGCGCAATGAAACAAGAGAGCTAGTTAATTGCAAAGAAAAAGCCCAAGAGTACTTTCTCATGGGCTTAGAGTATATTAACTATTTGGATTTAGTCGCTATTGAGTGTCCCGCTCTTTTTTGCCCATTTGCTTTCTTAGTTGGTGCATTTCTTCCTCACTAATTTCTCCGTCGCCGTCTGCGTCAATTCTATCGAAGTTTTCTACCATTTTTTTCAGACCTGCTTCCGCCGCTTCATCTATTGAAATTGCTCCATTTTGGTCGGCATCAGCGGCTTTTATGTCTTCACGACCCTGCTTAGGCTTTTGGCCACGGTTTTCGCGTGCATAGAGTAATTCTTCTCCGAAGATTTCACCGTCGCCATTAGCATCTATTCTATCGAAGTATTTTGCTATGAATCCCTTCGCTTCGTCCTCAGTGATCGATCCACTGCCATCGCTGTCTAAGCGTTCAATTATTTGATCGGGTGTAGGACGCACACGGTTTTCATCTCGATCTTCTCTCTCTGGCTTAGCTTGGGAGTTCAGGGTAATTAGTGTGGCACTCAGGAGCATTAGGAGTATTGATTTACTATGCATGGGCTTTAATTTGATTGTTACTATTTTATACGCAGTAGATGTGCTGCTTAAGTTAGATATCGCCGCTCGTGCAGGAAAGTTTCAGCGAATAACTTAATCGCAGCGAGCGAGAGATTATTTACTAGTAAATTACTTGTTAAGTAATCAACACAGTGGCCTTTTACCGTCTTGTAGCTAACTAATTAGTGTGTTGTGTTATATTACAATATGTTCAGTTTTGATCTAGCTCATGTTAGAAACATTTGAATTTATTAATGAGGAATTTCCGTGGTTTTTCGCCGGTTTGGTCGCGATCTTGGGCGCTATAGTCGGAAGTTTTCTTAATGTTTGTATTTACCGTATACCCGCAGAGCGTTCGGTCATTTCGCCTGGATCTGCCTGCGGTTGTGGGAGCCCCATTGCATTTTATCGTAATATTCCAGTCCTAAGCTGGATACTACTTCGGGGTAAGGCTAGTTGCTGCGGGCAGCCTTTTAGTCTGCGCTATCCTGCGATCGAGTTACTCACGGCTGTTCTTTTCTTTTGGGCTTGGTCGATTCATTCTCCAATCGTAGCCATCTTGGGAATGCTCTACATCTCTTTTTTAATCTGTGCTACTTTTATTGATTTAGATCATATGATTATACCAGATCGCTTTTCCATAGGCGGAATGGTGATTGGGGTTGTACTGTCTATTTGCTTCCCTGCCTTACATGGGATTGAGGGCTTGCCGATTATTTCTAATATCCAATCAGGAATTACTGCAATTATTGGTGCACTGGTGGGCGCAGGTTTAGTCTATTGGATAGCAGTGTTGGGCGAGGTCATTTTCCGAAAGCCTGCCATGGGGGAGGGAGATGTTAAGTTTGCCGGTTTCATTGGAGCTTTCTGTGGATGGCAGGGTGCAGTATTTGCCATGTTCGGCGGCGCCTTACTGGGGACAGTAATTTTGCTACCTTGCCTTTTGATTGGGCGCCTCGTAGCAGGACGAGGTACCGATAGCTCAGTCGATGAATCTGGTGAGGGGGAAAACGAACGTGTGCAGTTCGGTATGCAAGTTCCCTTTGGTCCCATGCTAGCAGGTGCAGGGCTGATCTACTTCCTCGGGTTTAATGTCTACGTGGATGCCTATTTCGCCGAGTATGTTAGCTATTTTTTCGGGTCTTAGTGGACTCTCGGAAGGGATAACTCGTTTCTTTTGCTGCACGCGAGAAATCTCAAAAAATACTTGGCATCGAGTAATCGAGTCCTACAGTCCACCTTCACTTCAATTCGGTGGGATATGCAAGTGGTTAAAGCACGCAGACTGTAAATCTGTTCTCTTATGAGTTCGCTGGTTCGAATCCGGCTCCCACCACCATTTTTGGTCGCCCATTCGGGCGACCTTTTTTTATTAGCTTACTTCGAGGAGAGGATGACTAGATTACCGCCTTGTCAGATGGCATAAGCGGGGCTTAGCTAATGCGATGACTGAGCAATCAAAGATTCGCTGCGGCGTTGTAGGTACGGGCTATCTAGGGCAGCACCATGCCCGCATTTATGCGGCGCTAGATGGCTGTGAGCTCGTCGGTATCGTTGAGTCTGAGGACGCCCGAGCGGCCGAAATGTGCGAGCTCTATGGCTGCGAGCGTTTCGATACCGCGGAGTCCCTCGCCGCGGCTTGTGATGCAGTCAGCGTAGTCGTTCCTACTGATAAGCACAGTGAAGTGGCGGTGCCACTCCTTTTGGGTGGCTGCCATTTACTAATCGAGAAGCCGCTGTGTGTGAATTTATTAGAGGCAGAAGAAATCTTAGCTGCAGCTAAATCTACCGGCTGTATTGTGCAGGTAGGTCATATTGAGCACTACAATCCAGTCATGGCTTATTTGGAAAATGCAGTCACACAGCCACAATATATCACCGCAGACCGCCTCGCACCTTTTAATCCTCGTGGCACAGAAGTAGGCGTGGTGCTCGACTTGATGATCCATGACATCGGGGTGATCCTTGCCCTAGTGCGCTCGCCGGTGGTGCAAGTGCATGCGGTAGGAGTGAATGTACTCTCTAATTCAGAAGATATCGCTAATGCAAGAATCACATTTGAAAACGGCTGTGTGGCGAATATTAATACCAGTCGTGTTAGCGAGAAGAAGGTTCGTGAGATACGTGTGTTCCAACCGAAAAATTATCTATCTTTAAATTTTCAGGACCAGAGTGGTCACTTCTTGCGAAAAGAGGAAGCGCAGTTGGTGCGTGAAGAGATTCCCATTGAAAAAGACGAGCCATTAAAGCTCGAGTTAGCTTCGTTTGTACAGGTAGTCAAAGAAACAGGTAAGCCAAAAGTTGGCGCCGAGTTAGGTAAGTCGGCTCTCGAGCTGGCGATACACATTACGGAACTGATCTATAAAAAGTAGTTATCATGTCTGAATTAGTCCCTAAAACGAATGATTTCGCTGCCCCTGTAGGGGGCCGGCCGGACTTATTAATAATTGCTGGGGAGCACTCTGGGGACGAACATGCGGCTCTTTTACTCGCAGACTTGCGCGCGAAGCATCCAGAATTAAAAGTGGCCTGTCTAGGCGGGGGCAAGCTGCAAGCCGCAGGAGCGCAGTTACTCTACGATCTGACCTCAGTCTCCATCGTAGGTTTTGTGGAGGTGATCAGGCACTATAAATTTTTTAAGGGTATTTTCGAGAGGACCCTGGACTGGATAGAAAGCCACCAGCCAAGGCACATCTGTTTTATCGACTACCCTGGTTTTAATTTGCGCCTTGCGCAGAAGCTTGCCTCTCGAGGCTTGAGTAAGAAGAGCGGTGGTTCGATCGGTCTTAGCTATTATGTAAGTCCACAAGTCTGGGCATGGAAGCCAAAGCGGCGCTTCAAAATGGCGCAGCTACTCGACCAGCTTGGTGTGATCTTCCCCTTCGAAGTAGAGTGCTTCTCCGATACTACATTACTTGCGGAGTTTGTTGGGCATCCATTTGCTCGGGAGGACCATGAGTTACCTTTTGCCTACGAAGCAGGAGCACCGATTTTATTACTCCCGGGCAGTCGTAGTGCAGCGGTGGGGCGAATCTTCCCGATTTTATTAGAAGGATTTCGGCATGCGTGCCAAGAACATCCTAATTTACTGGCTCGTGTGGTCTATCCGAGTGAGAATATTTTAGAGCAACTAGAGATGATTATGAGCACTTATCCAGAAATGGCCGGGCGGGTGGAATTCATCCCTAATTCTACGCAACGCCTACCTGCTAGCGCCGTGCTCATGAGTTCGGGTACGATGTCACTAGCCTGTGCTCTATCGGGTATTCCAGGGGCGATTGCTTACCGGCTCAGTCCTGTGAGTTATTGGATCGGCCGTATCTTAGTAAAGGTGAAATATATAGGTATCGCGAATTTGCTCCTCGATCGCGCTTTGCATCCAGAATATATCCAGAATTCTGCGACTCCTTCCACACTAGGTGGGGAACTTCTGCGCGCTATCGAAGATCCACAGGCAGCCATAGAAGCCGCTAGTGATGCGGATGAATTACAAAAGCTACTAGGAGCCGGTAGTGGCGAGAGCGCCGCCGACTGGTTAGCTAGGGGATTGGTCGCAGATAAGCCTTCACAGTAGCAAGTGGTAGAATACGGCACACAGCGCTAATAACTCCCTTTTTTAAAAGAATATTAAATCATGTCTAAAGTGCGGCAAATCGACTATACTACGATCCGAACGCTTGTTTCCTACAGCGGTAAGCGAACCGTGCGCATGACTGGCGAGGAGAATAGGTATCAATTTTCTGGTGTTTTAATCGCTGGGGAAGAAGATGCATTTGCTAAAATTGGAGACGAACGCAGGGACTGGCAAAAGAGCGCCTTTCCTCTGCCTTGGACGGATTCCCCAGATTTGGTTGTGCCAGACACCGTGGAATAGATCTGTAGAAAACCTATTGGATCCTAATTGTTTTCTTCTACTTTTAATCGGTAGAAACCTTTTTTAAATTGTGACATCTCTTCTTGTGATAAACCTATTTCAGCTCTCATTTTATATCCCTCTCCTAAAAAAATAGGATTGGTAGCATTCCAAATATTAGTCTCCAAAGAATTGGTATATTCAAAACTGAAAATTCTATTATTAGGAGCTAGAAAATCAAAAGATAAGATATCTTGGTCATTAATTTTAACATTGGATAATACAGGTGAAATAAAACTAGTAGTATTATCCCACCAATCGGGGATGAAATTATTATCTAGATCAATAACCTTTCTTAAATTTAGACTACCACCTGAATACACTTTATCAGTTAAGTAACTCTTACTATCAACAGATTGCATGATCCTATTTTTTCTCTCTGAGGTACTCTCATTGGGAAAATTTAACGCGGCAAATGCGACTGCTCCAGCCACAATAGGCGAAGCCATTGATGTGCCATAGAATGCTTCCCAAGAGTCATCAGTTATTGGAAAATGATATTTAACATTACCATTGAAAGGCAAAACAGACAATATCTCTAAACCATCAGCTTGAGATATACTAAAAGATGGGATCCATGCAGGATCTCTATCATTTTGTAGAGTCCAACTACGTGAATTCGAAGTTTCAGCGACATTATTATAAACGATAGCAGCTACCGCCCCAGCCTGCATTACATTGTTAATTTTTTCTGAGAATAAGAGTTCACCTCTTTGTATCAAAGCGATATTACCATCAACTTGAGCGGGTATTTCATTGGTATATCCTAAACCGCAATTAATTATACTTCCGCTTACGCCGCCTGATCCAGATAGGCCACTAAATTCTATAATTTCTGGGTTCGAAATAGTTACCCCATCTATGTCTATACCGACTATTGGATTACTGCTATTTATCGTTGGTATAGTAGATATGATATTCGACCCGGGAGCAGCAATATCTACATTTACTAATCCATAGTTAGAATAATTTGCTAGGGAATCATTCTGGTCTAGAGCAGCGACTGATATAATATTCGAAACATTATAATTATTTGGATAGTTGTTGGTATTTGTATCGGCATTAAGGCCCTCATTTCCAGAGGCCGTACATAAAATGATTCCCGCATCTCTCATTCTGATGATACTTTCATACATAGATTGGGAATAACCCGGACCTCCAAATGAAGCATTAATTACTGCAATATTTTCTCCTCTATTTTTGAGGTCTGTAAGGTAATCAAATGCATTTATAATCGCGGAGTCAGTAAATACCACGTTTCCATCAGGGTCAGTAAAGTTATTATTATCTGAAATCTTACACCCTATAAATTTGGAGAATGGTTGGATACCTACAATACCCAGATTATTGTTTATTTCAGCTACAGAGATTCCAGCCACGTGAGTGCCGTGATCATCGTTTGCATACAAGTTGCTGGCCTGCGATCCATTTGGGTAAGTACCAAAATCATATCCATGAATATCATCAACATATCCGTTCTGATCATCATCCACACCATTTAAAGTCTCCCTTGGGTTGGTCCAAATTTGATTTTCTAGGTCAGGGTGCGAGATATCAAATGCAGAATCTACTACACCTACTATTATTGGGTTATTAGGGTCAGGTTTTTTCGATATAGTCCAAGCTTGGTGGAACTCAATGAAATCTAACGCCCACTGTGAAGAAATCCTATTATCATTAGGTAATAATTTTGAAACAGTTATGTTATACGGGTATCTATAAAAATTTGGTTCGGCATATTCTATATCAGGATTAGCATTAAATTCCTCTAGTCTTTCACTAATATTATCACCTTCTAGTATGTAAAGATTTGGGCTAGTATCATTTATTTTTTTTGCGGTATATCGATTTACTGTAGATCGAGAATTAAATGTTGAAGTATTTAGATTAACATTAGGGGCACTTTTATATTTTATAATTATCTGATTTGGGTCGTAATCTATGGCCTGTGTATTTTTCACAACAAAGATACAGGCTGTGAATAGAAACGTACTATAAAACTTCCTCATATCTCTAATTGTAAATTATGTTACAGGGTAGGGAGTACATACATAATTCATTTTGTTCATATATTGTTTTTTTACAAGGCTTCTAAACGTATTTCAACCTAGTGAACATAGTTGAAAATTCACTCCGATACGGCCAAATGATCCGCTCAGATACTCTTAATTATGCCTTAGCCACTAACTTTTTTCTCGGGCTCTACGCTTGACAGAGCCTCCGATAAGACCTTTTTTCTTCGCTCTTTTCTGTTTTCAGACTTTTCTAAATTATGGCACTTAAAATCCGTCTCCAACGTCATGGCGCAAGCCACCGTCCCTTTTACCGTATGGTAGTCGCCGAAGCACTAGCTCGTCGTGACGGCCGTTTCGTCGAAGTCCTCGGCACCTACGAACCACAAGCCAAGCGTCCTGAGGACGAGATAAATGTAAAGCTCGACCGGGTTGACTATTGGAAGTCCGTCGGAGCAAAGGCAACCGACACAGCCGCCAGCCTCATTCGTAAGGCTCGCCGCGAAGCTCCAGCAGTTACCGAAGCGAAAGCTTAACCCGGGCTTATTCCCTTTCCGGGAGGCTCGACCAATGCGCTTATGCACATCGAGTTTGATATTTTAACCCTTTTCCCAGAAATGGTGGAGGGTTTTTTTTCGTCCAGTATGCTGGATCGGGGCCAATCAAAGGGTGTAATAGACATCCGCACGCACCAGTTGCGTAATTGGGCGGAGGATAAGCATAATAAGACCGACGAGTTGCCCTATGGGGGAGGGGCAGGCATGGTAATGAAGCCAGAGCCTATCTTTGCGGCAGTCGAAGACCTACGCCAGCCTCGTAGCAAAGTCCTCTACATGGCGCCCGATGGGGTACCGCTGACCAGCCAACTATCGCGAGAGTTGGCGCAGCAGGAGCACTTAATTATTCTTAGCGGGCACTATGAGGGGGTCGACCAACGCGTGCGCGATGAGATTATTGATCTCGAAGTGAGCATTGGCGACTATGTGCTGACAAACGGTACTTTAGCAGCAGCAGTGCTTGTGGACAGTGTGAGCCGCTTCATACCTGGATTTTTAGGTGATGAAAAATCCTTGACGGAGGAATCATTCATGAGCACTTTGCTCGCCTTTCCTCAGTATACGCGTCCCGCAGATTTTCGTGGAATGAGTGTGCCAGAGGTTCTTTTATCTGGAGATCATGCGGCGATTGCAAAATGGCGGCACGAGCAACAGTTAGAAAAAACACGGCAGCGACGCCCCGACCTTTCAGACACATAATTTAAACAGCAAAAAACGAGAACTCCAAAATGAGCCAAGCAATTCTTGAAGAAATCACAAAAGATCAACTGATCGAAGGTCGTACCGACTTTAAGGTCGGCGATGGTGTACGCGTTCACCTTAAGGTGAAAGAAGGCGACAAGACTCGTATCCAGATCTTTGCTGGCATAGTAATTTCCCGTAAGGGTGGCGGTATCCAAGAAGCATTCACAGTGCGCCGCATCGCTTCAGGTGTCGGAGTGGAAAAAGTCTTTCCTGTAAATAGTCCTTCGATTGAAAAAATCGAAGTCGATCGTGAGTCTGTCACTATGCGCGCTCGCATGTATTACATGCGTGATCGTATCGGTAAGGCTGCTAACCAAGTGAAAGAGAAACGCTTGGTAGAGGCTGGTCGCAAATAAATCAGTCCTTCCTCTTTAGTAAATGGTCGCCGTAATAAGCGGCCTTTTTTGTGTTGTACGAGTGACAGGCACTAGCAAGATTCCTAGTAACATTATATATCAACTATGCAATCGGACGACGAAATTCAAACTACACTTTCAAAATGGCCCTTCATTATTGGGGAT
>CABXXS010000034.1 GCA_902516225.1 Puniceicoccaceae bacterium
ATATGCGTCTCTGTCTTTGGTAAACGATGTATAAAATCAGCAGTAGCTGAATCAATGGGGGAATACATAAGAAGACATAAGATAAAATAAAATAGCGTAGCGAGACTGAAAATTATGGCAGGAGATCTTTTTGGAATAATCTATGATTAGCCAAGGTAAACGTACTAACTAAAAGTTAGATTGATAACTTTCACTGCGCAAAAATAAGAGCCCGGTCTCTTCAGACCGGGCTCGTGGAAAGATTCAATTCATTGAGTTAGACTTCTTTAGATTCCTCGCTCGGATCTTTATCGCTGTTATCAGCACCATCATTAGATGATTTTTTAACCTCTTCCTCTGAAGAATCTGGATCTTCTTTAACGGGTTTTTCTGTTTCTAGAATCTCATTTTCCGGAGCCTCAGTCACATCATCTACCGCTTCTTCGACTACTTTACCGGACTCATCTTTGCCTTCATCTGGCTTGGATTTAACTTCGGGGGACTCACTCTGCTTTTTGTCTTCATCGTTTTTGGCAGATTTTTTAGCAGCTTTCTTAGCAGTCTTTTTCTTAGGCTTCTTCACATAGCCTTCGTCATTACCGTCAATTAATTCTATCAAGGCCATTTCAGCGGCATCGCCTATACGTTGACCAAGTTTGTAAATACGCGTGTAACCACCATTACGCTCAGTGAACTCTCCGGCACGTTCATCAAATAGCTTACCGACCGCAACTTTATCGCGAACCCGTGCTATAGCCAAACGGCGAAGATGCAATTTACTGGCGGAGTCGTTAGATTTATCCGCTTTCTTAGCAAGCGTAATGACTTTCTCTATAAATGGGCGCAGTGCGCGAGCCTTCGATAGAGTCGTTTCAATGCGCCCATGAGTAATCAGGGCTACCGATAGGTTACCCATCATTGCAGAACGGTGTGGTCCAGAAGCTCCGAGTTTATGTTTTCTATTTTTGTGACGCATTGTCTAAATATGTTTTAAGGTAGTGTATACTTAGAGCTCACTTCCATTATCTAGGAGGCGTTCATCTATTTTCATACCTAGAGAAAGTCCGAGTTGCTCGAGTTTGTCCTTGATCTCATTGAGTGACTTCTTACCGAAATTACGGTACTTGAGCATTTCCTGTTCAGATTTCATCGCAAGTTCACCAACAGTCGTAATGTTTGCATTGTTCAAGCAGTTAGCGGCACGAACAGAAAGTTCGATTTCGTTCACGCTCATGTTTAGTAATTTACGCAGACGATTCTGTTCTTCACTGATCTCCTTACTTTCACTTTCGAACTCGATATCGTCCTGCGATACCTCATCAAAAACATCGAGATGGTGCTTCAATATAGCTGCGCTGTGCTTAAGGGCATCGTCCGGTGTGAGGCGTCCATCCGTGGTAACCTCGAGAATGAGTTTATCGTAGTCCATCGATTGTCCCACTCGCGTGTTTTCAACAGAATATTTGACGAGACGGACCGGGCTAAAGAGTGAATCAATTGGAATTACTCCAATGGCTTGTTCTTCTTTCTTATTTTCTTCACCCGAACAGTAACCACGCCCTACTCTAACTTCAAGCTCCGCAAGGAAACGTTGTTTTTTGTCGAGTGTACAAATGATTTGTTTTGGATTAATTACCTTAAAGTTAGCATCTTCCTGAATATCCGCTGCAGTAACTTTACCTTCACGATTAACATCTATCAGGAGTGTAGTAGTTTCTCGAGACTCGGATACAATGAGGACCTTCTTTAGATTTAAGACAATGTCCGTTACATCTTCGACCACTCCGTTAATGCTTTGGAACTCATGTTGAACACCGTCGATTTTAATCGAACTTATGGATGCACCCTCAATCGAGCTAAGTAGCACGCGGCGAAGAGAATTACCTATAGTGTGGCCATACCCGCTCTCAAACGGTTCGGCAGTAAAAGTGGCGTATGTATCTGTTGCGGTCTCTTCGACTTTAGACAGGCGGTTTGGCAGTTCGAATTTTCCTAGTCGCTTTGGCATAATTGAATTTTCTTTAGATGGTTACTATGAATTGGATGATGCGAGAAACTTTTCCGATTTATCGGCTATAATATTCAACGATCAATTGTACATTTATCGTTTCTTCGACTTCCTCTGCAGATGGAAGTCGATTGACGGTGGCTTTAAGTGCGTCTGCATTAAGTGTGAGCCACTCAGGCACGGTACGAGCCTGGCTCTCTTCCATGCAACGAGTAGCAAGTTGACGAGATGAAGTACGTTCACGTACTTCGATTTCATCGCCTTCTTTAACGATAAAACTAGAGATGTCGGTCTTCTTTCCATTCACAGCGATGTGACCATGACCGACAAATTGTCTTGCAGCTGCGCGCGACTTAGCAAAGCCGAGGCGGTAAATCACGCTGTCTAGACGGCATTCTAGAATCTTGAGGAAAATTTCGCCAGTCACACCACGTGTTGCTTTTGCTCTTTCGAAAGTAAGCCTGAACTGTTTTTCAGTCATGCCATACATGAAACGAAGCTTCTGCTTTTCATTAAGACCAATTGCATAGTCGCTTAACTTACGGCGGAGTCTTGGACCATGCTGCCCAGGAGGATGCGGTTTACGCTCAAAAGCTTTGGTTGGAGCGAAGATCGCTTGGCCAAAACGGCGATTAATACGGGTTGTGGGGCCTGTGTAACGAGCCATAGTGTTTTTTTATTTTTATCTGCTGACTAATTTATGTGTATCTATGTGGCAGAGTCACATTAGACACGACGACGTTTTGGTGCTCGGCAACCGTTATGAGGTACCGGGGTCACATCAATAATCTCAGTAACGATCATACCAAGCGATTGGAGTGCCCGCACAGCTGAGTCGCGGCCCATTCCTGGACCGTTGAGTTTTACAGTAACTTCCTTCATTCCGTGAGAAACAGCAACGCGCCCAGCGTCTTGAGTGACGACTTGAGCTGCATAGGCAGTAGATTTACGTGAACCGCGGAAGTTACACTTACCGGCACTGGACCAAGAGATGACGTTGCCACGAGTATCGCAAAAAGTAACCTTCGTATTATTAAAAGTCGCGAGAACATTGACTATACCAGTGGTGATATTCTTACTTCCCTTGGCACGACGGATTTTGGTTTTGTCGAGATCGATATTAAGGAGATCCTCAGCGGTGACTTCCTTCTTCTTCTCAGGCTCAGCACCTAGATCAGTAACAGCCACATTGGGGGTTTCTACACCTTCTTCTTCGACAGATTTATTTTCTTCTTCGCTCATAGTGAGTTTGTTAAAAGTTATTTGCGAACGGGCTTAATAGCACCCTTGCGCGTGCGAGCGTTGGTTTTTGTACGTTGACCCCGCACAGGGAGTCCACGCATGTGCCGGATACCGCGAACACTGCGAATTGCAGACAGTCGCTTCAGATTGGCTGTACGCTCACGTCTGAGATCACCTTCTACAATATACTGCTTATCAGCTACGATAGAAGCCAGCTGGTTAAGTTCTTCTTCGCTAAGATCACCCGAACGGCGGTCTGCATCCAAACCAGATACAGCAACGATAGCTTTAGCACGGGTAGGCCCAATGCCATAGATGTAACGAAGCGCGTATTCGAGCTTCTTATTAGCGGGTATGTCGACTCCTAGGATACGTGGCATGATAATAAATAGTTGGTACCCCGCTAGATAGTGGGGAAAATGGTGCAAGATACTGATTTAATTTGGTTTGAAAAGTTAATTCTTCGGAATTGTTAAGATTTCTGGCTCTTCGCTTGTTACGAGGACGGTATGTTCAAAATGTGCAGATGCTTTACGATCATGGGTTACAGCGGTCCATCCATCATCGAGCATGTCAACTTTACTAGATCCGAGATTGATCATAGGCTCTATAGCTAGACACATACCTGGCTTAAGCAAAGCCCCGCTACCGCGGCGCCCAAAATTAGGGATCTGGGGAAGCTCGTGCATTGACTTACCTACTCCATGGCCCACAAATTCTCGTACAATTCCGTAGTTGTGGCGCTTTATGAAACGCTCAACAGCATTGGAAATATCGCCGACTCTGTTACCAGCTCGTGCATAACTAATTGCGTAATTAAGTGACTCGCGAGTAGCTTCAATTAAGGCAGCGTTTTCATCGGAACCCTGCGCAATAAGAACTGTAGTCGCATTATCGCCGATAAATCCGCCATAGCGAACAACGACATCAATAGAAACAACGTCGCCTGAGCGTATTACACGGCGCATTGTCCCAATACCATGAACGATTTCTTCGTTCACAGAGAGACAAGTGTAGGCAGGGAAGACATGTTTTCCATTACGATAGTTATAGCACGCACTTTCTGCTCCCAACTCTTTAATGGATTTTCGGCCGAGTTGGTCGAGATCGTAAGTGGTCATCCCCTCTTCTACTGTATCAACGAGCTGTTTAAGCACAGTCGCAGCAACCTGGCAGGCTTCGCGAATTGATTGTATCTCTTCGTCTGAGCGAATATACTTCATCAGAAAATTAGTTAAGGAGATGGATCAAAGAACAAATGTTTAAACTGGTGTTGATGCTATCAATACCACTTTTGAAAAGTGTACAGGCTATGGACTTAACTAATATTAAGAAGCCAAGAGACGATTCCCAAAATGAATAGAGCCGCACCTATAAATAGAAGTGGCCGCCATGCGGTCCAGAAGTTTTGGAGACCCGAAGTATCTACAAGTTGCTTATTGCGGGCAGCCGAGCGACCGCGGATCTTACCCTTTTTCAGGAATCCATCATAGTGTCGCTGAAGAAGGTAAGTTTCGATCTGGCGCATAAGATCAAGTAAAACCCCCACGGTGATCAACATACCAGTACCACCGAAGAAGATGGCCACACTAAAAGGCACGTTGTAAGTAAATAATAAAAAATCAGGAAAAACAGCAATGATAGTCAGCGAAATCGCACCGAAAAGCGTTAAGCGGGTCATTATATGATCAAGAAATTTGGCTGTCGGCTCGCCGGGGCGAACGCCAGGTATATAACCTCCATTTTTCTTTAGGTCATCCGCAATTTGTACCGGTTTGAACATCATAGAGACCCAGAAATAACTGAATACTAATATGAGTAATCCGAAGATAATGTAGTAGGTAAGCTGTCCTTGGGCAATAGAATCGGCAAAATCATTAAAGAAACGCATGCCTGTAGCGCTCCCTAAATAGGCTAGTATCTGCGCTGGGAACATAAGGATAGCACTACCGAAGATCACTGGCATAACACCCGCGTAATTCACTTTGAGTGGTAAAAATGAGCTTTGACCACCATATATTTTACGTCCAACGACACGCTTAGCATATTGTACTGGAATTTTGCGCTGCGCTTGCGTGATGGCCACGAGTGCTGCAGTCACCGCAAAAAGAAGTCCTAACATGAGAACACCTTCCGGCACTCCAAGGGATGCGCCTTCGGATCCGACAGGAGCAACAAACATCTGGTAAGCGGAAGCGACAGCACCAGGCAGACCGGAAATGATACTTACCGTGATCAAGAGTGATATACCGTTGCCGATCCCTTTCTGAGTAATCTGCTCACCGAGCCAAACCATGATCATCGTCCCAGCAGTTAGAAAGATTGTACCAGTTATTAAGAAAGGTATTTGCCCTGCGATAACTACATTACCGTATTCGGCTGGATTAAATCCTTGGCCAATCAAGCTAGCAGGGTTAGTGGAAAGCGCGACAAGTAATAACAAACCCTGCACGACACAAATCACCATCGTCAAATATCGCGTGTACTGGTTAATCTTCTGACGACCGACATCGCCTTCCTGTTGAAGGCGTGCGATGGCAGGAAATACCGCACCAACAAGTTGCATTATAATAGATGCACTAATGTAGGGCATGATACCAAGAGCAAATACGGCTCCGTTTAGCAATGCACCCCCTGTGAACATATTAAACATGCCGACGAGACCTCCGCCTGCATTAGCCTGGTCCGCAAAGAAATCATGGATAGGGGTAATATTCATCCCTGGGAGGGGAATGTTAGCACCTACACGGGCAATAAAGAGCAGAGCTAGCGTGAAGAAAATCTTCTGTCGCAACTCTGGGATCTTCAGAGAATTAGTAAAAGCAGATAGCATCAGTATTTACTCATAGTTCCACTCGTTAATGAGCCGAAATTACACCTCATTCTTGTCTACGGATGATTCGCTCCGATGGTCGGTAAATTTACCACCCGCGGCTTCAATTTTATTCTTAGCCGTCCCGGAAACCTTGTCTACATCCACAGTGAAAGCCTGGGATATCTCACCTGCTCCTAGGAGTTTTACACCCTGATGATTGTCCCGAATCAAACCAGCGCAGATAAGAGTCTCGCGGTTCACGATATCGCCCTGTAATTTGTCGAGCTGTCCAACATTTACCAATTGGTAAGAAACCTTAAAGTTCTTGTTATTGAAGCCACGACGTGGAAGCTTTCGATACAGTGGCATTTGACCACCTTCAAAACCTATACGGATACCTCCGCCTGAGCGTGCTTTTTGGCCCTTGTGCCCCTTGCCTGAGGTTTTACCATGACCACTTCCTTCACCACGTCCGAGACGTTTAGTCGGGTGTGTGGCACCTTTGATGGTTGGGATATTTTCGAGATTCATATTTTTGGATCCTTAGACTTCCGCAGCGACTTCACCGAAACGGATGTTTTTGATTTCCTCGTTGGTACGAAGCTGTTGGAGCGCAGCCATAGTCGCCTTGACCATAGCCAAATGATTATTCGAACCAAGAGACTTAGAGAGAATATTTTTGATACCGACAGATTCTAGCACTGCTCGGCAACCTCCCCCAGCAATGACGCCAGTTCCATCTGATGCTGGACGAAGGAGCACTTTACCGCCATCCGCTTCACCGAGTACATGGTGGGGAATTGTGTCACCGCGCAGTTTAATAGTGACAAGATTCTTCTTAGCTTGCTCTGTTCCTTTGCGGATACACTCAGGTACTTCCTTAGCTTTACCATAGCCGACACCGACTTCACCTTTTTGGTTACCGACCACAACGAGTGCTGCGAAACTGAAACGACGTCCGCCTTTTACAACTTTCGAGCAACGATTGATGTGAACAACCTTTTCGACGAATTCTGGTGCTTCTTCAGTTTCGTCTTTTTGGGAAAATGATCTGTTTTGTCTATTCATATAGAAGTTCTTTAAAATTTTAGGCCGCCCTCGCGAGCCGCTTCAGCGAATGATTTAACGCAACCATGGTAACGACGACCTGAACGGTCGAAGACAACTGACTCGACCGCAGCTGCCTTTGCTTTATCCGCGATCACTTTACCGAGTGCTACGGCACCTTCTTTGTTAGCCTTTGCAGCAGCGTCCTTACCACCAACGGAAGAGGCGTATGCGACTGTGTGACCGGCGACATCGTCGATACATTGCGCATATATGTGCTTGTTAGAGAAATGCACAGCTAGACGCGGGCGTGTAGCGGTACCTTTGATCTTCTTACGGATCCTGTAGCGGCGCTTCTGTGCGAGAGAATTCTTTTTTTGAAGTTTCATAATGTGCTCTCTGCTAAAAAATTAAGCGGACTTCTTACCCTCCTTACGTCGAACATATTGCCCGACTATATGAACTCCCTTGCCCTTATAAGGCTCTGCTGGGAAGTAAGAGTAAATAGTCGCAGCTATTTCCCCGACAACCTGCTTATCGGCACCTGCAACAGAAATTTTAGTACTCTCTGTCACAGTCACAGTAATGCCACTAGGGACCATAACTTCTACTGGGTGAGAATAACCAAGCGCGAGATCGATTACATCGCCCTTCATAACTGCACGAAAGCCAACACCTTTTATCTCAAGTTTCTTTTCGTAACCTTCGACCACACCAATAACCATATTGTTTATAATTGAGCGCGCGGTACCATACATCGCGCGGGCGTGACGACTGTTATCCGAAGGGGAAACTCGGATTTCGCTATCGGATAACTCAATCTTTACCGAATTGTCGAAAGTCTTTTCTAGTTTACCTTTTGGGCCGTCTACACGGACGATCTGTCCATCAATCACGACGTTGGCTTTATCAAGGACGGGTATAGGAAGTTTGCCGATTCTGCTCATTATATAATGCCTTTAAAATATAGATTACCAAACTTTGCAGAGGAGCTCGCCGCCCACGCCCGCTTCACGCGCATCACGTGCGCGCATCACGCCTTTAGAAGTAGTAAGAATAGCGACACCTAAACCGCCTAAAACTCGAGGGATATCCTGAGAACCGTAGTAGAGACGACGACCTGGCTTACTGTGACGCTCGATACCAGTGATCGCTGGCGTGTCCGCTGAGAATTTCAACGTGAGAGTAATAGTCTTAAAACCTTTCTCGTTTTGTCCTTCGCTAAAGTCCTCGATATAACCCTCACTTTTAAGAATCGAAGCGATTGCTAGGCGCAATTTAGAATGTTGCGTAGTGCAAGAACTCTTACGAGCTGAACTAGCGTTGCGGATTATGGTTAAATAATCGCCAATTGTATCGTGAACTGCCATAGTGTTTTACTAGTGGGTTTTCAATGAATTAAGTAAACCGAGTGTTTACCAAGAAGATTTCGTCACTCCAGGAATCTTACCTTGTGTGGCAAGTTCACGGAATGTGATGCGGGAAAGACCAAATTTTCGGATGAAAGCACGGGGACGTCCGGTCACAGAACATCGGTTGCGAGCACGTATAGGAGAACTGTTCTTAGGAAGTTTAGTCAGCTTAGCTTGTGCCTTGTAGAACTCCTCATCGGAGGTCTCTGGATTTGCCAAGATAGCTTTAAGCTCGGCACGCTTAGTGGCATACTTCTCGATGAGACGAAGACGTTTGAGATTACGTTGAATTGCGGATTTTTTAGCCATGTATAAATCTATTGAATTGTTATGCGCTGGCAGCAGCAGCGGCAGCCTCTTCGGCTTCGACTTCAGCACTCGTTTTTCGGAAAGGCATACCAAAGAGCTTAAGGAGTTCACGGCCTTCCTCATCGTTTGAGGCGCTGGTATTAATACTAACATCCATACCAATGGTGGCGTTTGTGCCGTCTGAACTCACTTCGGGGAAGATTCCGTGATCGTTCAATCCCAAGGTGTAGTTTCCATGACCGTCTAGGCGAGTGGGCACACCACGGAAGTCACGAATGCAAGGAAGAGAAATGTTAATCAGGCGCAGAAGGAACTCGTACATGGATGCTCCACGCAGAGTAACTTTGCAACCAATCGGCTGACCTTCACGTAACTTGAAATTAGAAATACTAAGCTTCGCTTTTGTAGTAATGGGGCGCTGACCAGATATTTTAGCGATCTCGTCATTTACATACTGCACGTGATTCTTATCGGCAGTTGCTGAAAAACCAGAATTAATGACGATCTTTTTTATCGTGGGAACTTGGTGCGGGTTCTTGTAACCAAACTTTTTCATAAGTTCGGGCACGACCTTATCGGTGTAATGTTTATGTAAAATGGACTGTGACATCTTTAGTGTAAGGCGGATTTCCAACCCGTCTAGTAATTGGTGTGTGATGTTTATTGAAGAGGCGTGAAAGTGAGACTTTATCGCCCGCTGGCAAGTATTGAATTATTTCTTATTTTTAGCGTCGTATTTCTCAACGCTCATAACATTGGAGTAGTGAATCGAAGCTTCTCGCTCCACAGACCCACCCTCAGGGTTTTCCTGCGTCTTACGTTCGAACTTCGTAATTAAATTAACGCCTTCGACCAGGACACGCTCACCTCCAATAACAGAGAGAATCTTCCCCCTCTTACCTTTGTGAGCGCCAGAAATGACGACGACTTCTTCTTCGCGTTTAATTGTTTTAGCCATAATTACAGGACCTCGGGTGCCAGGGAAATAATTTTCATATACTTTGTTCTTATCTCACGAGCAACTGGGCCAAAAATACGTGTGCCCGAAGGATTACCATCGGCATTGATTATTACTACTGCGTTGTTGTCAAAGCGGAGATAACTACCATCAGCCCGACGAATTGGAGCCTTGGTGCGAACTACTACTGCACGCACGACTTCGCCCTTCTTAACGGAAGCGTCGGTGGCAGCTTCTTTGATGGCACATACCACGATGTCGCCAACATCTGCAGTATCTTTGTTCTGCCCGATGCGGCGGATCATCTCGGCGGATTTGGCGCCAGTATTATCCGCGATCGATACACGACTGTTCATTTGAATCATAGCTAAAAGTCCTTGTTGGATTTAAAAATTATTAGTATCGGGTTACTCGTCACCTAACTTAGGTGCTACTTCTATTACCTGAGTAACACGCCAACGTTTCAGTTTACTGAGCGGGCGTGTTTCCATAATTTCAACTTTATCTCCAAGGCCGCACTCGTTCCTCTCGTCGTGCGCATGTACAACGGTCTTACGCCGAATCTCTTTTTTATAGAGCGGATGCGGGACCTTATAGGAATAAGTGACTTTTATGGTCTTATCTCCGGAACGATTAGTTACGAATCCAGTTAGTGACTTACGAGAATTGCGTGTGAGTGCTTCCATATTTCTGAGTTAGATGCTAAGAGTTGGCTGAAGCCAATTTCTTTTCTTTTAGAATGGTTTCGAGACGCGCGATTTTAC
>CABXXS010000035.1 GCA_902516225.1 Puniceicoccaceae bacterium
CGGCTTTGCTCGTTTAACTCATTTACGACTTGTTCCTCTAAAATACTGGGTACGTGCTCCATTTCTATCTCCGCTAGTTGCTCGTAGAGGCTCTGGGTACTCTCGCAGTCGACCTCAAGGATATCGCCCCTGTGCATAGCGCGCATGAGAAATCCCTCATAGCGGCGCAAGCATATGACTTCGTCGAGGGGTTTTACCATATCTTTTAAGCTTGAGTCCCTAGGTATTGCTTTGAATGACTTTCCGCGCCGAATGAAGAGCGGGTGCCAATCGCCAGATGCGAGACTTTTACCTTCTTCCCATACCACTGTTTCGAAACTACTTTCTCTTTGTAGTAATTCACTGCCGATGACAGAGGGACGGGAGAGGTCACCAAAAACTGACTGACCCGTCAGTTGGTGCTCTTGCGTGGAGTTGTTTATTGGGATCCATCCAAATACTTTTTCGCTGTCTAATTCTTCTGCCCAACGCTGCATTAAAATTTGATTTAGTTCTACGTTATCTGTGAGTGCTAGTACGTAGCCAGCACCGCACAAAGCCTGTTCGTTTTCATAAAGCTCTTCTGCCTCCATTCCATCGTGGTGCATCGCGGGTATGCCTTCCTTTTGGGCTAAAGCGATATTACGAGTATTTGTGTCTAGAAGAATTACATTTTGCTCGTCTTCTCGAAGTAGCTTGCGAGCTAGTTCTCGACCGAAGTGGTGTGCTCCGATAATTATCCAATCGTTGGGAGCAGGCCGTTGTAAGCCGAGAAACTTTGCGAAAAGTCCTGCCGAGAGTCCCTGAATTAGAACAGTCGCACAAATTACAGAATAGACAAAAGATTCGAGCAAAGCTGGATCACCTGCAGGTGTTTCTTGTGAGCTGAGGCTTATTGCAAATAAAGAGGCCATCGATGCTGCGACCACGCCACGAGGCGCGACCCAGCTAAGGAACGCTTTTTCCCTAATATTTAGCGAAGTTCCCCAAGAGGAAACCACAACGCTTATTGGGCGTATGAGTAAAATTACTGAGAAAAGTACCCATCCACCACCCATTTCGAAGAATGTAATGAACTGCTCTATTTCTAGTCTTGCTACTAGCAATATAAAAAGCATGCCGATGAGCAGGTCGACTATCTCTGCTTTAAAAGCCTTAATTTCGCGTAATTGACGGGGTTTTTTGATACCAACAATTAGGCCTGCAATAGTAACTGAGAGTAGTCCTGCCTCTGGTTTGATTAGCTCAGTTGCTCCAAATATTAGTACGGCACTAGCCAAAGCAAAAGCATTAACTATGTTATTAGGCACCCAGTTCTTCCGCATCATCCAGTAAATAATAGAGCCACCGATTACCCCTATAATAATGCCGCTTATAATACGAATTATGAAATTGGGTAGAGCGACTGCCCCTCCGCCTTCTACTACCCATTCGAAGCAGAGAATAGCTATAAATACACCAATAGTATCTATCAATACACCTTCCCAATGAAGGATCCTTCCGAGGTTTTGTTGTACTCGAATTCTGCGTAATAGGGGTAAGATTACAGTTGGACCTGTGACAATAATCAAACTGCCCATCAAAAGTGCGAATGAAGGTGTGGTCTCGAACACCAAATAGGCTGTAAATGCCGAACCAAGCCAAGTAATTAGGACGCCTACTGTTAATAAACGCTTAATGACTGTTGAAGTTTGCTGAAATTCTTTCAGATCGAGTGTTAGCGCCCCTTCAAATAGGATCAAACCTACTGCAAGCGAAACAATTATAGGTAGAAATTCACCAAGTGTTTCTGGGTCAATCACTCCTATTCCCATCGGCCCTAAGGTAAAGCCACCAATTAAAAGAAGAACAATAGTAGGTAGGTGTAACCTGCGGGAGAAGACTGTAAGGAAGCAACCAGATCCGAGAGCGAAGCATAAAGCCCAGAGTCCATGGCTATCTTGCATGCTGCTAGCAGCGATATGAATTAGAGATGTCACTTTTGATTAATGAAATCGATAATTAATATTATTCTTAATCGATATCCAAACGTACACGTATGTTCGGAAACTGATTTTAAGTCATAATATCTTTTTTTAGTATATGTGATGGCACATACCTAGAGCAGGTGATACTTCACTTGCTTTGCCTATGATTTGTGCCGGTACTCCAGCAACACTAGTGTGTGGTGGCACGTCTTTGAGTACGACACTACCCGCGCCAACTTTAGCTCCTTCTCCAATTTCTACATTACCGAGTATTTTAGCACCTGCGCCTAATAGAACTCCAGAACGCACTTTTGGATGTCGGTTGCCGCGCTCTTTACCAGTGCCCCCTAAAGTAACTTCGTGAAGAATAGACACGTCGCTCTCAATTACTGTAGTCTCACCTGCTACAAATCCAGTCGCATGATCGAGCAAGATTCCGCTACCTATCTCAGCTGCGGGGTGGATGTCTACCGCAAACGTTTCTGAAATAAGGCTTTGTAAGTAGAGTGCGAACTCTGTGCGCCCCTCACTCCAAAGACTATGCGCTACTCTATAGCAGATAAGCGCCTGTAAACCTTTAAAGTACAGTAGGGGAGTAAGCACGTCTTGACAGGCAGGATCACGCTCGCGAAACGCCACCATATCAGCAGCGATATGTTCTAAAATTTCTCTATTCTGTGAAAATACCTCGATAAAAGTTTCGTGTATCACCTCGATAGATTCTGAGTGCTTTACAAGTTTTCGCACCAGTCTGTAGGTGAGGCACTCGGCGAAATCTTGACGATTTAGTACAGTTTCGTTTATAAGGGCTTGTAACGCAGGCTCTCTTGCCACGATTTTATCTGCTCGTAGTCGGATCTCGCTCCAGTGGGCGTCTAAGTCAATGGAATGCATACTGTACTCTTTATCAGATCTAAGATAATTGCCAACTAAAAGATCGAAAAGTATGGCTACTTGCTTTCTAGTTGATTCTCTAAGGAAGTACGGCAATTAATAATATTATAACTCTTGATTTAACTAATATTTCATGGCTACAGGACTACTTTTTTCCGGACAGGGTGCTCAGAGCGTTGGTATGGGGCATACACTTTATGAAAACTCGGATACAGCTCGAGCAATATTCGATGAAGCCAATGAGGTACTAGGTTGGGACCTTAAGAAGCTCTGTTTTGAAGGTGAAGTCGAAGCTTTGACTGAAACAAAAATCTGTCAGCCTGCCTTGTATGTGCAGGGCTTCGCTATCTACAGCATTTTAAAAGAGCGTGGCCATTTAAGTGATCTTAAGGCTGCGTGCGGATTAAGCTTAGGTGAGCTAACAGCACTGGCTGCCGCAGGTGTATATGATTTTTCTACAGGATTACGTTTGGTTGCGGAACGCGGTCGTCTTATGCAATTGGCTTGTGATACTACCAAAGGTGGTATGGCTGCTGTTATTGGAGGCAGTCAGGAAGAGGTACAAATATTTTGTGATGAATTTGGCATCGAAATCGCCAACCTTAATTGCCCAGGGCAGATCGTCGTTTCTGGTGATAATGGCAAAATCATTGAGGCGGTAGATGCATCTAAGGAGCGCTTTAAACTTTGTAAGCCTCTTAATGTGGCAGGAGCTTACCACAGTCGCTTAATGGAATCTGCGCGTGAGTCCTTCTCTGAGTTTATTAAAGAATTCGATTTTAAAAGACCTGAGATCTCTGTTTATACTAATGTTACTGGCTCTGAAGTAAGTGAACCGCATGCGATTAAAGAAGCGCTTATTAATCAAGTAGTCTCCTCTGTGCGTTTTGAGGAATGCCTAGGGAATATGGCAAGTGATAATGCAATAAGCCAATTTTATGAGTGTGGTCCTGGCAAGGTATTGACCGGATTTGCCAAGCGCATCGACAGGTCTCTTATAGTCACTCCTATGTCCGAGTTCGAGGAAATCCCCTCTTAGATGCGTATTTATTTCATGGGTATTTGTGGTACGGCAATGGGCAATGCCGCACTGCTTCTGAAAGAACAGGGTCATGAAGTGTTTGGCTGTGATAGTGCCGTTTATCCCCCAATGTCGAATGTACTAATAAGTGCGGGCATCGAGATTTTAGATGGCTTTGATTGCGATCGATTAGCCGCGCTTCAGCCGGATAAAGTCGTAGTGGGAAATTCTATAAGTCGGGGTAACCCGGAAGTTGAATGGCTTCTTGACCAATCTCTAATTCCTTTTGTTTCCTTGCCTGCGCTATTTAACGACCTAGTTCTGCCTAATAGGTGTCCGATTGTCGTCGCAGGGACCCATGGTAAGACTACGACATCTACTCTTACTGCTTATTTACTCAAAGAGGCAGGATCGGATCCAGGCTGGCTCATTGGTGGTATACCTAACGACTTACCAAGTGGTTCGGCGCTAGGGAAGGATAAGCCCTTTGTTATCGAAGGGGACGAATATGACAGCGCCTTCTTTGATAAACGAAGTAAATTTATTCATTACAGGCCGCAAGTCGCGGTAGTTAATAACCTCGAATTCGATCATGCAGACATTTTTCGTGACCTAGCAGATGTTCAGCGCAGCTTTGAGCACTTCTTACGTATTGTTCCTGCATCAGGCTATATTTTAGTAAACGGAGATGATGTTAATATCGCTGCATTGTTACCAATACCTTGGAGTCAAGTCATCCGAGTTGGTGTTGGTGAAGAAAATGATTTAAAAATAAAAAATTTCAAAGATGCTCCCTCGGGTTCAAGTTTTGAACTGATTTGGGAGGGGAAAACATGGGCGCACGTCAACTGGCCCATGCATGGTCTTTTTAATGCGCGCAATGCAGCTATGGCTTCCCTTTCTGCGGCACTAGTTAGTAAGTGCGCTAGCCCACTTGAATTTGGGCTGTCCTCTCTGGAGGCATTTCGTGGGGTGCGCCGCCGGCAGGATGTGTTGTACAAAGACGATAATTCGGTAGTGCTCGAAGATTTTGCTCATCATCCCACTGCGGTTGCAGCAGCAATCGAAGCGTTGCGTGCTAGCTATCCTGATCGTAGAATGACAGTATGCTTTGAGCCTCGTAGTAATACTGCCTCAAGTTCGCATTTTCAGGAGGCATTTTCAATGGCCTTCAATAAGGCTGATAGTGTATATTTCGGAGCAGTGCATAGAGCTGAACATAAGCGTAGAGAAGACCGCCTCGACACACATTTATTAGCTTCTGTTTTGCAGGCAAAAGAAGTGAGTGCTCAAGCTTTTGATACTAATTCTGCGCTAAAAATGCATTTAATTGATGGCTTGTACTCAGAACACAAAGAACTGTTCGTTTTCTTTTCAAACGGATCTTTCGATGGCATTCCCGAGGCTATATCTAGGCACTTAAAGCAAGCGCGTAAGCCTATTTAATTAAAAATAAATATTCCTACTCGGTCTCTTATTTTACCTCTTGTTTGCTAAATTATAGCTTTTATACGCGAGAACTAACGTTGACAATTCGGTCACAGATTCTGTCAATCTCATAACATGACCGATGCAAAGCCAGTCATCCTAACTTGTGCCCAACCGACTGGTCATTTGACTATCGGTAACTACTTAGGTGCGGTCAAGAATTGGGCGACTATGCTCGATGATCACGATTGCTATTTCGGTATCGTCGATATGCACGCGATCACGGTGAAATACTCGCCCGCTGAGCTGCGCAAAAATACACTTTCTTGCGTTGCTCAATACATTGCTTGTGGGCTCGATCCAGAGCGTTCTAATATTTTTGTACAGTCGCACGTCACCGGTCACACTGAGTTAGCTTGGCTACTGAGTTGCATCACACCGATTGGTGAATTGCAGCGTATGACCCAGTTTAAAGAAAAAGCTGCTAAGCTCGGCTTTAATGTCGGGGAGGGTAACGACCTTAAATTTACCCACGACGGGGCCCGTGCG
Source organism: Puniceicoccaceae bacterium (assembly GCA_902516225.1). The sequence goes on from CABXXS010000035.1 coordinate 5,839, forward strand.
GGAGCTTCCGTAAATTCTGGGCTACTTATGTATCCTGTACTCATGGCGGCTGATATTTTGCTCTACAATGCCGACCTCGTACCTGTGGGTAACGACCAGCGCCAGCACTTAGAATTGTGCCGCGACCTCGCGCAGCGTTTTAATCACACTTATTCAGATACCTTCACGATTCCGAAGCCTTTTATTCCAAAGCAGGGGGCTCGTATCATGGCGCTACAAGATCCTGGACGCAAGATGTCGAAGAGCGACGAGAATCAAAGCTCGACTCTTTATATTCTCGACGAGCTATCTGCCTTGAAGAAAAAAATTATGAGTGCGGTGACGGACTCAAGCAATGAAATCGTGGCGAGTGACGACAAGCCAGGCGTCTCTAATTTGCTCCAGATTTACTCCTCGATGAGTGGACGCACTGTGGCCGACATTGAAGGCTCACTAAAGGGAGAGGGTTACGGAACTTTAAAAAAGGAAGCCGCTGATGCGGTGATTTCTGTTCTCGAACCTGTGCAGGTCAAATACAAGGAGTTAATCGATGATAAGTCCTATTTAGAAGGCGTGCTCCGATCGGGCGCAGAAGCTGCTCAAAAACGAGCTTACAAAGTACTGGGTAAGGTCTACCGTAAGGCAGGCTTTGTCGAGCGACCACGCTAAAGGTAGGCACGTGCAGGGCATGTCCTTGTATTATACTTACCTTTTCGGTTGAGATTCTGGAGTATTACGCGAATATCATAGTGCGATGACTTCCTCTACATTTGATTTTGCCCGTGCGCGCGCTGATTTTCCTATACTCTCTACCGAGGTTAGGGGTAATCCACTCACGTATTTGGATAATGGCGCCACATCTCAAAAACCCGCCTCCGTGATCGAAGCTATTGAACGCTATTACAGCTCAGAGAATTCCAATATTCATCGCGGCGTACACTACCTAAGCGAACGAGCCACTGATGCATACGAAGCTGCCCGCGCTAAAACTGCCAATTTTTTAGGCGCTCCTGATCAAGACGAAATCATCTTCGTGCGCGGGGCGACTGAGGGTATTAATCTCGTAGCTCATGGTTTTATAGAAACTGTGCTAAGTGAGGGTGATGAAATACTTATTACCCACATGGAGCATCACGCTAATATTGTGCCATGGCAAATTGCGGCGGAGAAGACAGGCGCAGTTCTCAAAGTAGTGCCCGTTCTCGATAATGGAGAATTAGACCTTCAGGTATTCTCGAGCATGCTCTCTGATAAGACTAAGATTGTTAGCATCGTACATGTTTCTAACACGCTGGGTACGATAAATCCAGTAGAAGAGATCATTGAGCAAGCGCACAAGCTCGGGGTTCCTGTTTTACTCGATGCATGCCAATCTGTACCTCACATGCCAGTGGATATTTCTAAACTAGATTGTGACTTTTTAGTATTTTCCGGTCACAAGCTCTTTGGTCCCACAGGTATTGGTGTACTCTGGGGCAAACGAGAATGGCTTGAGAAATTTCCTCCTTATCAGAGCGGGGGAGATATGATCGAGCGAGTAGACTTTGAGGGTACCAGTTACAAAGAAATTCCTGGTAAGTTAGAAGCAGGCACCCCGAACATTGAAGGGGTTATTGGTCTTTCTGCGGCAATTGACTATGTTAATGAGATGGACCGTGCAGGCGCCCTAGCTCATGAAAATGCCCTACTCAAGGATGCCACCGCAAAGCTCTCTGCGATTGAGGGTCTGCGCATTATTGGCACCTCGGTGGAAAAAGCTTCCATTCTTTCCTTTGTGATTGACGAGATCCATCCGCACGACATCGGGACATTTCTTGATGCAGACGGGGTGGCTGTAAGGGCAGGGCACCACTGCACTCAGCCACTACTTAAGCGCTTTGGCGTGCCTGCCACAGCACGTGCCTCATTTGCTTTTTATAATAACTTTGAGGACGTCGATCGCCTCGTTGAGTCAGTGGTTAAAATGCAACGTTTCTTCAAGTAACTTTCTTTTTTGCGCGCGCGGCTCTTTTCAAAGCTTTCTCCGCTAACGATAGATTCTCATTAATTTATGCACTTATTTTTTACATGTTCTCTAATCTGGTTTTTTGCTTTCGTTGCAGACGCTGCGCAAATAAAAGGTCGCGTGCTTGATGTTATCCCAGGCGACCGTTCATTTGAAGTGAATGTTATTGCTAGCAGTGCGGAAAAAGTGGCTGAGAGTACTACGCAATTTTTCCGTGTAGGAACAGGTGACCTAGCAATTGACTACAAAGGCCGAACTATACGTGCTAATGCAGTTTATTACGGCGATAAATGGCACTTAGAACAAATTTTCCCCTTAGATGGTCTCGGCGCCAAAGCTGCAAGAGATGTAAATAGGCAACTGCGCCAGGAAACCGCTACGATGAGCCGTCGAAAGTATGTGAAGCATGGAGAGTACATTCCAAATTTTGCGATGATTGATCAAAATGGTGAATTTCTTCAGATTCGCCAGTTGCAGGGTAAGCCCTTTATTCTAAATTTCATTTTTACTCGTTGCACGGTACCTAAAATGTGCCCCGCATCTAGCAAACGTATGTCTGTTCTGCAAGATACTATTCGAGATGCTGGTTTAAATGATTTACAATTTGTCACTATCAGTTTCGACCCTGAGTTCGATTCTCCAGGTATACTCAGGCAGTATGCCGAAGGTTATTCCATGGAGCCTGAAAACTTTCATTTACTAACTGGTGATTCGTCAGTAGTCGATGACTTGCTCCGCCAGTTTGGCATTCTGACGATGGAAGAGGACGGTACGATTAACCATACTATGGCCACTCTTTTAGTCGATCGTAATGGCCGTGTCGCTTACCGTAAAGAAGGCACTACTTGGACAATCGAAGAGTTCCTCGAAGCTAGTCGAAAATTATAATTTGTTACTTTAGCCTGTGAAAGCGGATTCCTGCTTGCGCCTGCCTATGTATTTCACAGTTTATAGAGTAAATGTTCGGATTATCTAATTCAAGACTCGTTGGGTCGACAAAGGCCTCAATTACAGTCTTAAGCTTAATTTTTATTGGCGCTTATTTTGTACTAAGGGCGCTGCCGGATGCCCAGTGCGGATTTCTACATTATGTAGAGATCGTAAATGCTGATGGTGAGATTGAACTTTGCGCCACTAATCATGCTGGATTCCTAGACCTCACACGATTAAGTTATCCAGTTATCGCTGATTTACGTACTGTAAGTGCACCCCGCGCTGGGGACGAAGTACAGGTAGATCTACACTTAGAAACCTCTGGCGGTATGTCGATCGCAGCACATGAATTAGCAGTTACACACACAGAAAAGATGCACATCATGCTAATTGATCCATCGCTCGAAGATTATCATCATGTGCATCCTAATTCTGGTGGATTAGATGGTATCTACCGATTTTCTTTTACCCCAAATAAAGCGGGTAATTATCGTGTATTTACTGAAATTGTGCCACTACGCAGTCGCCGACAAGCAATTGCGCTGTCCGAGCTTGAAGTAACCGGAAAGCCAAATGACGCTAAATTTAAGCGCTCGATCCAGAGTATAGTCAAAGGTGTGCATTTTGAATTATTGGGTGTTCCAGAAGTGTTAAAAACTGGTCGGGATTACAGCTTAGATTTAAATATCCGAAATGAGGATGGTTCCTCTATTATATTAGAAACAGTGATGGGATCAAAGGGTCACATGGTAGCTTTTGACGCAGAAGCTAAGGGTTTTGCGCACATGCATCCAGTCGTTGACGTAATTACTAGTCGAACTGCGGGTTTAGGTGGAGTAGGTCGAGAAGACTCCGAACTCACTTTCCTTTTTAATGTTCCAAATCCTGGCTGGTACCGCTTATTTGCTCAAATCCAAGTCAAGGGTGAGGCACTATTTGGGCATTTCGATTTGTATGTAAAATAAGTTATCATGGATACTTTTGAGGATTTTAAATTATCTCGTGAGAAGATGGACCCTAGTTCTCGAAAATTAAGCGAACACCAGTGGAATCAGGCTTACGCAGCTTATCTTACATCTCGTGAGCGAGTTAGTGGTATTGATAATAGTAGTAGAAAGAGTAGAAATGTAAAAAACAAGATTTTCAAACGTGGTACCCATGCTCCTTCAAACTTATCCGAGTCGGGTTTGCTTAGGCTTACTGTTCGCGATCAGTCAGCATATGCGGACCTACGTTTAATAGTAAATTATCTCTCATGGCTGGCTATCGTTTTGGTCATCCTGGCCACTACTGTAAGCCTATTTTATTATACTTCTTTTAGCGCTTCGATTGTAGTTTTACTAAAAGCTGTTCTGCAGGTACTCGGCATAGTAATTTTGCGTTTACTCTCTCAAGTTTTGATCGATATTCCAGATATCGCGTTATTTAGGGCTCTGAGGACTACTAAATCCAAGTAATTCGATCCCTAGTGTGTTTGCTTTTTTTAATAGCGAATCTTTATTTAGCATTATAACACGATCTACTTCAAGGGCAGCGGTACGAATATTACAGTCATTCATTACGTTTAATGTTTTCTCACCAAAAACAGGCACATCGAAGCGATAGTCCTGGTCACGTTTGACAGTTTTTACCAAAATAAGGTCATCGGTCTTAAATGTTCCAGCTCTCTTAAGCATAGAGTCGGTGCCCTCGAATGCCTCTACTGCAAGTACAGTTCCTTTGCGAACTACTGCACTCTGACCTAT
>CABXXS010000036.1 GCA_902516225.1 Puniceicoccaceae bacterium
TTTTTAGCAGTCCAAGGCGAGACATATCGGCTTGTTTAATGCCGCGGTACTTCTGGTTGATCGCGTCTTGTAAATCAATTGCCTGCTTTAATGTTTTTTCCGCTTTAGCCCACTCCTTAGATTCCTCTAGAACGCCCGCTTCTTTTTCATAAGCTAGGCTGCGCTGAAAAAGAGGCTGAGCGGTTAAACTAATGACTTGGCGTGTTAGCAGGATGGCTCGACTAACGTTGTAAGCTAAGCTACGCGGAAAATTTTCATTGATCTTTTGCTGCTTTTCAAAGGCCTTGTTGTAAGCTATTACAGCATTCTCAAAATCTTTTTTAAGGGCAAAAGCCTCCGCCTGTTCTTCTAGAATTAAGCTTTCTTGGTACAAGGACTTTGAAGCAATTTCTTGGTAACGTTGCTCCAGTTGGATTTTCCGATTAACAGCATCAGAATCAAATCCATTAATCGCTTCTATGTATGCCTCCTGCTTTTCTATCGCTTGTGTTAAAAGGCGAATATCATCGGCGCTGGGATCTCGTAAAGCCGCTACTTCATCGTAGCGCGCTTCTAGTTCGGCACTCTCTTGCAGGAATATTTTTGCCGCCTCAGAAACTTCGGCACGGGGTTTAATTACGCTGAAGTCTACATCTTTGGGCCCTAACTGGCTCAGAAACCAAAACCCCCCAAAAATAGAAGCTCCTAGGCTAATCATTAAGAGTGAGAAAAGATACTTTTTAAGCACGTGCGCTAGGATGGAGAGGAGCCTTAGGAGCGATTTTTTAAAAATAGCCATATGTAAATTGGGACTGGCGCTGTAAAAACAGCCTGCTTTAAATGACTTTAAGTTAAGTTCGTCGCAAGGCAAAAGGGATCAGAGTAAGTCTTGTTGACGCAAACAGCGCGAAAAGGTTTTATATTAAATATGTTTCAGCAAATCTCCATAATTGGACCAGGGCTTTTGGGTGCTTCATTGGCGCTCGCCTTAAAGAGCCGTGGGTTATGCCAGCGCGTCCATATCTGGTCGCGCAGGTCAGAGACCAGAGCCAAAGCTTTACTGGCTGATTGGTGTGACGCTACCTTTGAACATGCCCCAGAGGCATGCAAGGGCAGCGAGTTAGTAGTAATTTGTACGCCCGTAGAGACTATACTTCCTATTTTAAAGGAAATTGCCCCTTTTTTTGATAAAGGGACTCTCATTACAGACGTAGGGAGTACAAAAAAGACCATTTGCCAAGGGGCTAGTAGTATTAAGGGAGACTTTAATTTTATTGGTTCACATCCTATGGCCGGCTCAGAGAAGACGGGCATGTCGCATGCCCGCGCGGACTTATTTCAAGGAGCTGCCTGCATCCTCACCCCGGGAGAAGATGCGCAAAACGCACAGATTTCACAAATACACCAACTTTGGGAAGCAATTGGAATGCAAGTAGTGACGACTTCCCCGGAGAAGCATGATGAGATAGTAGCTCATATTAGTCACCTGCCGCACTTACTCGCGACCATTTTATGTAGCTACCTTCTCGAGAAAGAAGTTGGATGGCAGCAGCTAGCTGGCGGAGGGCTTCGTGACACAACACGGGTTGCTTCTGGGGACCCTGATTTATGGAAACAAATATTAGAACACAATCGTGAAGATGTACTGCGGGCTATGAACGGCTTTCAAGGGGAGCTCCAAGCCTTAAAAATTTCTCTACTTAATAAAGATAGTGCCGGTGTTCTGGCTCGTCTTGAGCGCGGCAAGCGCTTTCGTGACCAACTTTAGTCATTCTTTTGTAATATAGTTTTTGAAGATGCTCGACCCATTGCCCATATCGCCTATACGCGGAAAAATCGATGCTACGCTTGCTCTGCCAGGCTCAAAAAGCATTACTAACAGAGCGCTGATTCTCGCCGCGCTGTCTGCGGGTCAGACGCGATTAGACGGGGCTTTATTTAGTCGCGATACAAAGATTATGTTAACCGCTCTTGGCGATCTAGGTTTTAAATTTGTGACCAATGAAGCGGCTTTAACGATAGAAATTGATGGCTTGGACGGAGCGATCCCCAATGGTGAAGTAGTTATAGATGTCGGAAATGCGGGTACAGCCGCACGGTTTCTTACGGCCTTTGTCGCCTCAAAGGCCGGAGGTATCTATCATTTTGATGGGGATCCTGCCATGCGAGAGCGCCCCATATCTGGGCTTTTGAAGGCACTTATTGACCTAGGTGCTGCAGAATTCGAATTCCATAAAAAGCGTGACCATTTCCCTTTTACATTAATAGCGAAGGGCTATCAAGGTGGCGAAGCTTTGGTCGATGCTCGTGCTAGCAGTCAGATACTTTCCGCATTGCTTCTATCCGCTCCTTTGGGTGGTCCGGTTAAGTTAACTAGTCCCGATGTGCGGCAGCATTATGTCGCGCTAACTATTGGATTACTCCAATCATTCGGCGCCGCCTCAGCCGATATCAGCCAAGCGGGCGAGTATGCGCTACCCGCCACACGCTATTCTGCTCCGAAATCTGGCAATTACGCTATTGAGCCCGACCTTTCAGCGGCTAGCTATTTCTTTGCTCTTACCCTTATTCAGGGGGGATTACTGCGTATACCAAATCTTAGTCAGAAGCCCCTACAGGGAGATGCGCTCTTCATCGATGTATTGTCCTACCATGGCTTGTGCTTGAATGCGAAAGAAGATGAATGGCTTGTTTCTTGCAAATTTCCTAATGAGATTCAGAAAGGCCACCGGGAGATCGACTTTAGTCATATTTCAGATACATTCCTTACTTATGCAGCTATATCCCCACTACTCGGGGAGTCCGTATCTATTACGGGAATCGGCCATACTCGTTATCAGGAAACTGACCGGATAAAAGGGATGGCACAAGAGCTCTCCAAGTTGGGACAACTAGTCAAAGAAGAAGAAGGGACGCTTACAATAGGGCCTAAGCCAAGGGAGCTTCGCGCGCGCGCGCTTCAAGCTCGTGAGGCGGGAAATTTGCTAACAGTCGAGACTTACCAAGACCACCGATTCGCCATGAGTTTTGCAGTGCTTGGTAGCTACGACTTACTCGGAGATGGAAAACCTTGGCTCGCTATTAAAGACCCTAACTGCTCTGCTAAAACCTTCCCCGATTTCTTCAATGTTCTTGAATCTTTCCGAGATGCCTAGCTCGAATATGTTTATAGTTATTGCTTTAGATGGCGGCGCTGCTGTTGGAAAATCGTCAACTGCTCGCGGCCTAGCCGAGCGATTCGGGCTGATGCACGTCGACACAGGTGCGCACTACCGTACACTTTGTTATGCCTTGCATCAAGCCGAAGCGGACCCACAACAGGTTGGCCCCTTAGCAAAACAACTAGCGGAATTGCAGCTCGACACACGGCTTGACGGGCGCAGCGCCAAGCTAAGTATCAACGGCACAGTGCCAGCCGACGCCGAAATCCGTTCGACCAAAGTAAATGAGGATGTTTCGAAATTTGCAGCTTTACCAGCATTACGTGACTATCTTTTCGAATACCAGCGCGGCCAAGCAGAAATCGCCCGAGAATATGGTTATAGCGGCCTTATTATGGAAGGGCGCGATATTGGATCCGTAATTTTTCCTGATGCGGACTACCGATTTTTTCTTCACGCCGACGAAGCTACCTGCGCCGCTCGCCGGGCCAAAGAAGGGCAAACCGATGCTATTGCAATCCGAGATGAAATGGACAAATCACGCAAGACTGCACCTTTGATCTGCCCCAAGGGTGCGACACAAATAGATACCGCCCCGCTAACCCTTGATGAAGTGATCGGAAAGATTGGGAATCTAATAATTGCGGATAAGCAAATCTAGCATACGCGTAGTTCCATTTACAATGTCCTCTATACCAAAACCGAAGCTTTACGAAGCCGTCCGAAGAATGGCAGCTTGGTACTTTAGTACACTCTACAAGTTCTCGCAGAGTGGACTTAACAATGTGCCTCCTAGTGGCCCTGTGATTTTTGCAGCCAATCATGTAAGCTATTACGATCCGCCTGCTATTGGCGCATGCCTGGGTCGACAGATTAATTATTTTGCACGAGACACTCTCTTTAAGGGGCTATTTGGAAAAGGCCTCTTAGCAATCGGCACTATACCAGTGGCCCGAGAAAATGCCGACATCAAATCTTTGAAGGCAATCTTCAATAGTTTAAAGGCTCAGGGTGCGGTTGCCATTTATCCAGAAGGCACTCGCTCTTTAAACGGCCAACTTGCAGAACCTAAAGCAGGAGCGGGCATGATAGCTTGTAGATCTGGAGCAACCGTTATACCAACTCGCCTATTTGGAACCTATGAGGCCTTCGGACGAAGCGATAAGTATCCAAAAATAGGCGGTCGTATTCATGTCGCATACGGCGAACCCATGTATCCATACGAGATCGATCCTGGCAAGTCTCACCCGGAGCGTTACTTGGAGGCGAGTCGGCGCATTATGGCTAAAATTGCGGAACTAAAAGATCCTGGAGCTACGGTTTTTTGATTTTCTAAATTTGTAAATTAACAGTTTTCAAATCCGTAGCATAGTGCCCATACTAATAAACTATACTGACTTTATACTATGAACCAGCCTCTTGATCGCTATGCCCAACGCGGAGTTTCTTCTTCAAAATCTGAAGTTCATGCCGTCGTTGACCACTTGGACCACGGCGTCTTCCCTGGTGCCTTTTGCAAAATAGGTAGCGATATTCTAACGGGCAAATCGGACAAGTGTAATATCATCCACTCTGACGGTTCGGGCACTAAAAGCACTCTTGCTTACATTCACTACAAGGAGACTGGTGATCCCTCTGCATTTCGCAAGACCGCCCAAGATAGCCTTGTTATGAACATCGATGACTTGCTCTGTGTCGGCGCGGTCGATGGTATTCTAATTTCAAGCACGGTTAACCGTAACGCACGAGCCATAACAGGTGAGGCGCTTGGCCAACTTATTTCTGGAACGGAAGACTTCCTGGCGAGCCTGCGCGAGCATGGTGTGGGTGTGCATAGTGGCGGCGGCGAAACCGCTGACGTTGGGGACTTAACTAGCACTGTAACGGTTGATTCTTGTGCCGTCGTGCTTATGGATCGTACGGATGTAATCGACAATGCTGAGATCAAGCCGGGCCTCACGATTGTCGGCCTGGCTTCTTCGGGGCAGGCTAGCTATGAATCCTCTGAGAACTCAGGGATTGGTAGCAACGGGCTAACTAGCGCGCGCCACGACTTACTCTGTCCCTATTACCTAGAGAAATATCCTGAAACAGCTGATCCAGCCACAGAGAAGCAATTCTTGTATTGCGGACCTTACAAGATGGATGATCCGCTTCCTGGCTCCGAAATGAGTGTTGGAGAAGCGCTGCTTAGCCCTACTCGTACCTATGCGCCTGTAATCAAGAAGCTATTAAGCTCCAGTCGAGATAGTATTTATGGAATAGTGCATTGCTCAGGGGGAGGCCAAACTAAGTGCATTCGCTTTGGGAGCGGAGTTCATCATATAAAGGATAATTTTATGCCGGTACCGGCGATCTTCAAGGCGATCCAAAAGGCTAGCGGAACGAGCGATGAAGAGATGTTCCGAGTCTACAACATGGGGCACCGTATGGAGATTTATTGTGAAGCTAAAGCCGCTGCTTCCATTATTTCTCTAAGTAAATCATTTGGTATCAATGCGCAAATTATAGGTCGTACAGAATCTAGCGAGCTCGCCGACGGCGCGAACCATGTGACAATTAAACATGAAGGCCATACCTTGACCTATGAATTAAAAAGTGACCAGATGTATTCTGGCGAATAAGATTGGTACACCCCTAAGTCGAGCTGGCAGAAAAGCAAGAAGCTCACTGCTAATTCTTTTTACTGCCCTTTTTCTTCTTATTGTTAAGCAACTTTTTTACTTTATTGCGTTGGTCCTCTCGCACGATATAGCCGATGCAGTTTCTAGAGCCGCAGAGGCAAGGATGGTCTAAAAAGTGCTCCATGTCGTAGCCATAGTCATAGACTAGTTCTTCGCCTTTGTGGATATCTTGAACTGCAACAATCCATATCTCGCCCTCTCTATTAATTGCCTCACAGTTTGGGTCGCAAGAGTGATTCATATAACGCGCAGGGTTATTGCCCAAGCGGCCATCGATGTCGTATTTATCATCTAACTCGAATATATAAACGAGTCCTTCCCCTGTCTCACGTGCGTGTTCTTCCCATTCAAGCGCACGTCTGGTTGATTCTTTTTTTGTGATTTTCTCCCCCGTGTATTCGATGATATCAGCCTCAGCTTCGATATCAGCAATCGCATACATGCCGCTCCCATGAATTTTAGAGTTTTTTACTTTGCAAAGCTTTTTTGGCATTTTGAATTATTCGCTCCTTAAGTCACGGGTCATGAGTTGTTGCATGGCAACTAGGGGGTCAAGTCCTTCATAAAGAATAGAATAAATGACCTCAAGTATGGGCGAATTCACATTTTTTTTGTTACAAATTTCCTTGAGGCACTTGCTCATGCGGTAGCCTTCAACTATGGATTTTTGGCTATCAATAATCGCTTGGGGGGGCTCGCCTAGGCCCACGCGTGCGCCGAAAGTTCTGTTACGGCTCCAATCCCCAGAGCATGTTGCCACTAGGTCGCCAAACCCGCTTAAGCCGAAGAAGGTTTCATTTTTTCCACCAAGCGCTACGCCGAGCCCCAGCATTTCGCTTAAGCTTCGTGTTAGTAGTGCTGCTTTCGCGTTATCGCCCATTTTTAGGCCATCGCAAAGGCCAGCTCCGATGGCATAGATATTTTTAAGAGTGCCGCCTAATTCTGTTCCACGTACGTCTTCAGAAATATAGGCGCGTAAATTAGCATTGCTGAATGCTTTTTGGTAATGGGCAGGGTCTGAGCAACTTTTGCCTAAAGCTAAGACTACCGCAGTCGGTTTTCCCTTGGCTACTTCGCCTGCAAAAGTCGGTCCCGACAGCGCGCCACAGGTAAGTCCAGGCAATGCTTCGCTTACTATTTCAGCAGGCGTTTTGAAGCTCTCTATTTCTAGACCTTTGCACAAAGTTAAGCAGAGTTTCAGCTGTAAAGCAGATTCTAAATGGGGCTTTATTGACTGGCACAGCTCTCGCAAGGCCTTCGAGGGACAAGCCAAAAATATAACTTCCGCTTCCATTAAAGCAGGCTTTGGCTCGCATCCAATTTGAATACGATTGGGTAGCGTATAGCCTGGCAAATAGTCGCGGTTTTCGCGTGACGAAGCGATTTCTAACGCATGTTCGATTCTGCGTGGCAAGAGCGTAACGGAGTGCCCGCAACGATCTAAGTGTAGGGCCATCGCAGTGCCCCAAGCGCCTGCGCCTAAGATACAACAGTTCATAGAATTCTTTTGGTATAAAATTTAATAGCTAGATCGAAGATTAATGATTGAAAATAGATTACGCGCGGTAAATCTGAATATCATAACTTCGTTTGACAACCTTTTGTCTTCATCGAATTCATGCACCGTCTTATTCATCAATGGCGCTACAAGCGCTCCCAAAAAGCAGAGGCTTTTAAGCTCCCCGCAGAGCGTAAAAGTGGCAAAATTGCTCACGCTGATTTGGGCAGCTATCTCTCACAATCATCAGGAAAAAGTCGCAGCTTTAAGCGTTTTGCCTCTCCCCGGAGGCAATACGGAGCTCTCTGGACTTGTGTCGCGGTCTTTTTAATTCTCCTTTTTGCTTGGGTGGTGCCAGAGAGCATTGCAGCAATAGAGCTCTTCCAAAGATAATCTGAGGAGTTGTGAAAGGCTGAAGTAGCCTCTTACAATTTCAAATTTAGAGCTGCGACCTGCTGCGACACTATGTTTCTAGTTGGCTTACAATTTCTTTAAAGTCTGGTGGCAATGGCGCTTTAAATTCCATTAATTCATCTCGATCTGGGTGTTGTATTCGCAGATCCGTGGCGTGTAGCATAATGCGGGGCACGTGAATAGTTTTTAACCGGCTGGGCTTAAATCCGTAAGTGCAGTCGCCTAATAGAGGAAAACGCATTTCGCTCATATGAACTCGGATTTGGTGGGTTCGGCCGGTATGGATCACGCAAGAGATGAGCGCGGCAGCTAGGCCATAGCGCGCTTCGACTTGCCAGTCGGTATGCGCAGGTTTGCCTCTAGAAACGACTGCCATGCGAGTTCGCGTAACTGGGTGGCGGCCAATCGGATCCTTTATTGTCCCTCGACTTAATCTGGGAGCGCCCATAACCAGCGCGGCATAACGCTTGTATGTCTTTCGCTCACTAAAAGCTGCCGCTAGCTTGTGGTGGGCGCCGTCATTCTTAGCCACGACGATTAGTCCACTGGTCTCCTTGTCTAAGCGATGTACGATTCCAGGACGGTCTGGCGCGCCGATTCGACTTAGGTTTTCACCGCAGTGGTGAAGTAAGGCATGCACGAGGGTATTCTCGCCCGTACCGCTGCCTGGGTGAGTGACCATACCGGAGACTTTGTTGAGCACTAGCATAGAGGCGTCTTCGTAAATAACATTTAATGGGATATCGACGGCTTTGGGAGACGAGTCGAAGTTTGCCTCTTTGAGCGTCGCGCGAAGAGTACCTGGGCGGGTAATCTTGAAGCGCTTGTCGATGGTCGCCCCGTCGAAGCTTACTTGTCCCGCCTCGAAGGCGCGTTGCAAGCGTGCGCGACTAACGTCGTCGAACTGCGCGGCAAATACTTTATCTGCGCGCATTGCCTCCGATCCGTCTGGGACGGTGAATTCTATGACACGTTCAGGCATCGTGCTTAGTCGCTATTTGGATAGAGCGCCTTTGCCCTCCCATGATCTTGTATTTAGTTTGGATAAGTGCCTGCATGAATTTATGGCGATTGCGTGTCATCGGTCCATTTTGCGTGCGCTCGCACAATCTTTGACGATTTGTGCTTTCAGGTCTTCAATTTTATTAAATTTTTGCTCAGGACGGATAAAATGAAGCCACTCTACATTAACGGTATCTCCAGCCTCAAGAGTGGTGCCATTTAAGGCGTGAATTTCAAGAATCGGCTCTTGCGCAACATCCGCTACGGTCGGCCTAACGCCGTAGTTAGCGACCGCGGCATGACGATCGGTAGTGCCCTCTTCTCCGAAACGCACAAAGTAAACGCCGAAGCGCGGTTTACACTCTGGTTGCCAGGGAAGATTAAGAGTAGGAAAACCGATTTTTCGTCCTAATTTGGCCCCATCTATAATTTGTGCTCGGATCTTATAATTGTGACCTAGTAAATCATTAACCTCGGTGATTTCTCCCGCTTCCAGTTTTTTACGAATACGGGTGCTGCTGATCGGCTCTCGTTTGTGCTTGATCCGTTCTGCGCTGAAGACACCAAGGTCTAATTCGTGGCTTGATTTGATAAGTGTGGCGACATCACCTTCCCGATTTTGACCAAAGCGAAAGTTCTCCCCTATATAAATAGATGTTAATGAGGGCAGTATTTTTTTTAGCCTTGCGAGGAAGCTTTTGGCTGGAATCGAAGCAAAGGCAGCGTCGAAGTGCTTACGAATGACGCAATCGACCCCGATTTCGTGGAGTATGGCGGTCTTTGCGCGGATCGGCATGATCAAAGGCGTGGGATTGTTAGGTCGGAACAAATGGCTCGGATGTGGATCGAAGGTAAGTACCCCAGAGACCCCATTACAACGCCTTGCATTGATGACTGAAGGAGAAATTACGGCCTTGTGCCCTAAATGGACGCCATCGAAAATCCCAATTGCTAGGTGCAAAGGATCTTTCAGCTCAGAGGGAGCAGGAAAGTCATCTATACTCGCAGGAAAGTTCACGGGGAAATCTATAGCGCGTGGGAAGGCACTGCTTGAATTATAGGGATTAATTTCTTGCGCAAGCTCGATGGTGACATGGTTTCAAGTGATTCGACCGTGGAGGATTTCTCTACTCTAAATTGGCCTACCGCAGTACGACGTAGTTCATTGAGATGTCCGCCGCAACCAAAGCGCTCCCCTAAATCGTGTGCGATAGTTCGGATATATGCCCCTTTACTTGTCCCAACAAGAAAAGAAAGTTCGGGAAGAGCAAAGTCTGTTAATTCGAAGCTACTTATGTGGATCACGCGAGGTTCACGTTCGACCGTCTTCCCTTGGCGAGCGAGCTTATAAAGCTTCTGCCCATTTATCTTCTTAGCGGAAAACATCGGTGGGGTTTGGTACTGGTCGCCCATAAAAGTCTTCATCTCAGCAAGGATATTCTCCCTTAATAACTCTGGCACGTCACGCTCTTCTAGCATCTCTCCATCAGCGTCCTGCGAATCAGTAATTTGGCCAAGGCGTATGGTGCCAGTGTATTCCTTATCCATACTCATTAAATACTGTGATGCCTTGGTCGCTTTCCCGATTAGAATGAGGAGGAGTCCAGTGGCCATCGGGT
>CABXXS010000037.1 GCA_902516225.1 Puniceicoccaceae bacterium
ATAGTCAGTTAGTAGCTTTTCGACATCCAATTTCAAATATCGGGCATAGTTTTTCAGGAAGCCCCGTTTGTAAATGTCCGGCAGGTCAAAATCCATCTTGTTCTGCTCAATGTACGCAAGGAAGTCACTGCGAATTTTGGTTGCCTCTGCTGCTTCGCGCAGAGAAATACCCTTTCGCTGACGTGCTTCTTCTAGTTGTCCACCTATAGTTTGCATCATGGCTAATAAAAGAAAGTCTTAACTTTACAGACAAGTAAAGACTCTTATTTTACATCTTACTTAATCTTGATGCAAGTTTTGAGCCTATCAATAACACCTGAATAAATCACGCATTAGATAGCGTAAATTGTAGGTCTCCCCATTCGCCATCAATACGGCTGTCTACGCAGATATTTAAATTGGAACGGTAGTTTGTAAATTGCTCGCTGTAGTGCCCGCATACTTGATCGAGCTCTTTAGCCAGAATTCCGCTTAATACTAGTGTACCACTATTGTTTAGGCTGTTAACTAGGTAAGGACTATGGGGTATAAGAACCTCCGTGTGTATATTAGCTAATATTAGATCACCCTGAGCATCGCTTTTGAAGCCATTTGAGAGTTCGGCTACAGCGAAATCAGGTGGATCTAGGTGAGCATTCTCAGTGCAGTTAGTTTGGCAGACTGTGATTGCTTCAGGATCGAAGTCGAATGCGTAGACATTCTTGAAGCCTAATGCAGCACCTGAGAGTGCAAGCACACCCGATCCGCATCCCGCATCAATTAACGAGTGATTAATAATTGCTCCCGAATACTTATCATAGTAGTCTAACAGCCGACGAGCACATAGGCGAGTCGTCTCGTGCGCTCCCGTCCCAAAAGCCATACCTGCATCTATATAGACAACTGCAGATTCCTCAGGCGCTTCGCTACAAGAGCGCTCCCATAGTGGTATCCAGTAAAGTTGACGGTCATTCCAAGGTTTGACGAATTTCTTATAGGCATTCTGCCAGTCGGCATCAGTAATTATAGTCTTTTCGAATTTATCAGGTAGATTTGGAAATTCTCTACGTAGTATTTTGAGTGCTTCGGTGGCAGTTTTTAAATCAGGAAATATCCCGAAGATGTAGTAGGGGTCCTGAATTTCTCCCTGAATTATTCCCCAATGTTCAGATTCAGTTTCCAGGAAGTAGTCTCCTAGCATTTCAACTAGTTCGTCGGCAATTTTACCTCTTAGTTCAATTTGATTACTCATCCTTTGCAATGTACTCAAATAGCATTACTCAGATGTGATACGACTTCAGGTAGTAGCTGATGCTCAGCTACATGAACTTTCCTAGTCAAAAGTTCCAGTGTGTCAGATTCATCAATACGGACTTCTTTTTGGTTAATAATAGGACCTGCATCTAATTCGGGTGTGACCCAGTGTACTGTACAGCCTGTAATTTTGACACCGTATTCAAATGCTTGTTGGATGCCATCCATACCCGGGAAACTAGGTAGTAGGCTAGGGTGTAGGTTGATCACACGACCTTTAAAAGCATCGATGAGTGGACTGCTAATGATACGCATAAATCCTGCTAAAACTATCAGTTTGGGGGAGAAGCTAGAAATGCGCTCGATGTATACTTGCTCCGCTGTATTTGTTAAGCGAGCGTTTCTACTACCAGGATCAATGTAAATAGCGGGAACTTTGTATTTCTGCCCTAGCGAGAGAATGCCCGCATCTTCATGGTCGCTAATTAAAGCCGCGATCTTTGCTAGGCCAAGTTTCTTATTTAACTCAGCTTGAAGTAGCGCTTCCGCATTTGAACCCCGACCGGAGCCAATTATGACGATAGGATAAGACATAAAAAAACCTTAGAGTTATTTGAAAAACTTCTTCTTTTTCTTCTTTTTCTTCTTCTCAGTGGAGTTATTAATCGAATTAGAAGGATCCCCGCAAGCCTCAGCGAAATCTTCGAGTTTGGCTCTTTGGTCTTTGTTTAATTTAGTCGGCACTTCAATTTGCACACGAACTAGTAAGTCGCCCTTACGTCCACCGCGAAGAGCAGGCATTCCTTGTTCTCGCAGGCGAAAAGTAGTTCCTGTCTGGGTGCCAGCAGGAATTTTTAACGAACCTTGTTGAAAAAGCGTTGGAACACTTATCGTTCCGCCCAATGCCCCTAGGGTGAATTTGATTGGTACTTCGCAGTAAAGGTCGTTGTCATGCCGTTCGAATAATTCGTGCTCTTTGACGTGAATTATAATGTAGAGGTCACCTGCTTGTCCGCCTGAATAACCGGCTTCTCCTTTGCCAGAAGATCGTAATTTAGAACCAGTAGCTACGCCCGCTGGGATGCGGACCTTTACTGTACTGCTATCCATAATGCGGCCCTCGCCGCGACACTCGCTGCAAGGCTTATCAATGATTTGTCCAGCACCTTGGCAGTCAGGGCAAGCCTGACGGAAGCTAATAAACCCGCGGTTGGAAGTAACTTGGCCAGAACCTCCACATGTCGGGCAGCTAACTTTCTTTGACCCTGGCTCCGCGCCTGATCCACTGCATTTTTTACACGTGACGGGGCGACGATATCGGATTTCTTTCTCAGTTCCCTTAGCGGCTTCTTCCAGAGAAATCTCTAGGTCGTAGCGTAGGTCAGAGCCATGTTGCGCACCTCCAGTAGCGCGACTACTATTACCGCCACCACCGAAAAATTCTTCGAAAATACCACCACCACCGCCGCCACCACCGAAGGCTTCTCGGAAGATGTCAAAAGGGTCTTGGCCACCCATGCCACCTCTACCCCCACCAGGGTTACCCATTCCGCCTTGCTTGAAGGCATCGTGTCCATACCGGTCGTAAGCAGCTCGCTTTTCAGCATCTTTTAGGACATCGTAGGCTTCAGAAATCTCTTTAAATTTAGCCTCGGCAGAAGCGTCTCCCTGATTCTTATCTGGGTGGTATTTTACGGCAAGTTTACGGTAGGCCTTTTTTAGGTCTTCTTCCGTTACATCGCGTGTGACACTTAAGAGTTCGTAATAGTCGTGTGCCATCTGGCTTTACTTTTTGCCCTCTTTATCAACTTGCCCACTAGAGACAATCACACTGGCCGCACGGAGCAGTCGTTCGTTAAGCCGATAGCCAGCGCGCACTGTTTCTATAATGAGGTCTTCAGCTACTTCGCTAGAGGGTTGATGTGAAATACACTCGTGTAAATTAGGATCAAAGGTTTCTCCATTGGGAAGTAACTCTTCTAGACCCTGCTCAGAGAGAGACTTTTTCAGTTGGTCATCAACCATTTTAAATCCTGAGGTAACTTCCTTAGCCTCTGGGTGTTTCTCGGCGGATTTAAGGCCCAGTTTCATATTATCAAGAACGGGAAGGAGGGATTCGACGACACAACCTGCAGCACTGCGTATGATATCCTGTTTTTCGCGAGTAATACGTTTACGGTAGTTCTCTAGATCAGCAACAGCTCGCAGATAACGGACTTTCATTTCTTTAGCTTCATTTTGGGCCTTCTCTAGCTCGCTTAACTCAGGCTCAGTAGTTACTTCTTCCTCGGTTGCATTCTTCGCATCCGCAGGCGTATTTTCTTCTGGAGCCTCAGAGAGGTTTTCGTTTTTCTTCGTCATATTACAATCGATTTGTTACTCTTATCAAAATAATTTGTTGTTAGAATGAAAGTAAGCGGCAGATTATGAGGATATTTTTTAAGAATTCAAGACTTCAGTCAGTATATTAGACTTTGTTTAATTTCTTACGACCTACTGCGTTGGCTGTAATTTTGTAGTGTGTACCAACTGCTGAAGGGTTGCGTTCATAATATTTTTTACTATACCGAATCTACTACAGTTTTTATGCCCAAAATATCTGAACCTCACGCCCGCGAGCTTGCTAAGCAGGAGCTACGTAAGAACAAATTACGCGTTGAACTTAGAAACGATCTCGCTGGGATCGACTGTATTTTGTTCGAGGCAGGTTGTGGCCATGGTCATTGGCTAACAGATTATGCAGAGTCCCATTCAAATACAATTTGTGTTGGAATTGATCTTATCTCCTGGCGTGTGCGTAAGTGTAATGATAAAAAATTCAAGCGAGGTTTGAATAATTTGTATTTTTATAAAGCGGAGCTTAGTGAGTTTTTAGAAGTGCTTCCAGAATCTGTGCGTTTTGAGCGAACTGTATTTCTTTTCCCCGATCCGTGGCCTAAAGCGCGGCATCATCGTCGACGTATGATTCAGTCTGATTTATTGGATGAATTCGCTCGCCGCTCAGACTTAGGGGGGGAGCTTTGCTTCCGATCAGATGACCGCCCTTATTTCGACTGGACGCTCGAGCATATAAATGAAAATAACCATTGGTTTATTGAGCCGTCTGCCTCTTGGCCATACGAGAGTGCCACCTATTTCCAGGATTTAATGGATGATTACTTCTCCGTTGTCGCTAAACGGGTTTAATTGGGTGCTATAATAGAATACGAAGAGATATACCAGTTGGCACTGTTTCTTTTAAAATAAGTCGATCCATAAAATTAGCACTAATTCGATGAGCACTGTTATGCAGAATAAGGCTAGGACAAAAACCATAAGATAGTCTCTGGCAAATCTCCGCTCAGGTGAGATCGAAGGAGTCTTTTTTTTGGGAGAATCCCCACTGGTACCATTGAGTATTGCTGAGCCGCCCTCACGATCACGCAGGTGGGAGATGCGTTCAGTTAAATTATGCAAATCTACCATGGTAATAAACTCGCTAATCGTACTACTATGGCAAGTTCAGAAAATCGCTTCCCCTGATATAAGACATAAGATTGTCTAATCTTATGTCTTAGGCTATAAATCAGATGTTGACGCCCTGTCTTAGGATCTACATTAACGTCCTCCTTCGTTTTTTACTGCATTTTACCTATATTTAAATGTTCTTTGTGAACAAACTAACTACTACAGTTTTTCTTCTATCTGGTGCTGCTTCAGTATTGAATGCAGCGGACGGAGTAAGCCCTAAAGCTTACAAGCTAACTGAGGTACTCGGCCTCCCGATTACTAACTCAATTTTGACCACTTGGGTCATTTCTATACTCTTCATAGCCTTAATACGTTTGAGTGTGGGTAAACCCAAATTAATTCCTGGTAAAGCGCAGGCAGTTGTTGAAAACTTAGTCGATGGACTAAAAGATTTGCTGGCGCCAATCGTAGGGAAAAAGGCTTTTCCTGTAACATTTCCATTATTGATAGGGCTTTTTCTATTTATTGTTGTCCACAATTGGAGTGGACTATTTCCCGGTGTGGGTGTTTTTGGTCACTTTGATGGTGCGCGCTTTACTTATTGGATGCGACCTGCAAGTGCAGACTTAAATGCTACCTTCGGCATGGCACTAGTCGCCATGATTGCTTGGCTCTTTATTTCACTTAAAGTAGCAGGTCCGAAGTTTTTCATTTGGGAGCTCTTCGGTAATAAAGCAGATAAGAAAGAAACTCCGACACCCATTTACATTTTACTTATTCCTATTTTTCTCATGGTAGGTGTCATCGAGATCGTTTCTATAGCATTTCGGCCAATTTCACTTTCATTCCGCTTGTTTGGTAACGTCTTTGGTGGAGAGAATCTGCTTACTAGTATGACAGGAATGGCACCCTTCATCGTTCCAATACCCTTTTATTTCTACGAAGTCCTTGTCGGCGTGGTTCAAGCCCTTATTTTTACTCTTTTAGTTGCCATTTACATTGGCCTGATGACAAATCACGAAGAAGAATCTCATTAAATATTTTTTATACCTTTCCGCATTCGTGACCATGAAGCAAATCGTGGACGATGCAGAAAATCACTAAATACAACACATCAAAAAATAAATACTATGTTCCATATCTTAGCAGAAATATCAGGAAATATTCACGTAGCAGCAGCGGCGCTTGGCGTACCTCTCGGTATCGGTCTTGTAGGCCTCAAAGCTTGTGAATCAGTAGGTCGTAATCCAGAAGCAGCTACCAAAGTGCTCGTCCAGTCGATTATCGCGATGGCTTTTGCCGAAGCGATCATCTTCTTCGCGATCTTCCTTGTCTAGTTTAGTTATCAATGTAATTGCCGGTAGTCTTGGATGGCTGCCGGTAATTTCTGTCACCTAATATTACTACTAAAACACGCAATGAAGGCTTTTAACATTTTTTTGATTTTTGCTATCTTTTTGCCCTTTTTCCTGATTGCTGCACCAGATGCAGTTACAGGAACTATGGAAGGCTCACAAGAAGTGGCGGCCGATAATAAGATCACAATGATCACCGATAAATTTGGCGTGTCTGTGCCTACTTTGATTGCGCAAATGGTCAATTTTTGTTTTGTCGCATTAGTGCTCTACTACTTTGCAGTTAAGCCAATATCTACTACTCTAGAAGAGCGTCAGCAAAAGATATCCGATGGTCTCCAATATGCGGAAGAAATGAAGACCCAATTGGCCGAAGCAGAGCGTGAGCGCACGGAGAAAGTAAAACAGGCTGCTATTGGTGCCCAAAAAATATTAGCGGAAGCTCGGGAACAGTCTAAGGAGATGATCGAGGTCAAAACCCAAGAAGCAGCGGCTCAAGCTGAAGCTATTATCCGTAAGGCGAGCGAAGCAACTGAGCTGGAACGCCAGAAGATGCTTGCAGACGTTCGTCAGGAAGTGGCTCGCCTAGTAGTGGCAACTTCATCTAAGGTGCTTTCACGTGATCTTTCTGATGCCGAAAAGAGTACATTTTCTGAGTCTGCTGCTAAGGAGTTAGCCAGTTAAAGTACTCTAGATTATTCCCTATTTAAAGAATGAAACGCGATAAAAAGATCATACAACTGGCCAAAAAGCTAGTCGAGCTATCTAAAGAGGATGGTTTAGTTACTGAAGCTAGAGTTGTTGAAGTGCTTGCTGGACTAAAACAAATTAGACACCGAAGTTATCTTATTATTTTAAAAACTTTCCTAGTTCGTCTTCGCCGTGAGTTAGCCTTACAAACAGCTGTTGTATCTACACCCAATTTATTGAGTGAGGAGACTCTTGAGAAAATCTCTACTAAATATAGCGCAATTTATGGACGCACTATTAGCGCGGAGGTTGAAGAAGATACCTCTCTAATTGCCGGTGTTCGCGTAAGGGTGGGGGATGACCTCTATGATGCCTCTGTTGCTGGGCGCCTACAGCGACTTGCTGATTGCGTCGGCTGATCTTTAAAAAATTTAAACTCTATAAAAATCTGTATAATTTAATTCCCATAAACAATGAGCTCAATAGTTGAAAAAATCGAAAAAGAGATCGCTAGCTTCGAGGCCGGTGCAGTCAAATCTAATACTGGTACGATCGTCTCAATTGCCGACGGTGTAGCCAAGCTCGAAGGCTTGTCTGGTGTAATGTACAATGAGATGGTCGATTTTGGCGATGGTATCTTTGGAATTGCCTTAAACCTTGAAGAAGACGAGGTCGGCTGTGTGATCCTAGGAGATTACTCTAAATTAAAGGAAGGTGATAAAGCCTCGACTTCGGGTAAACTTCTTTCCGTTCCTGTAGGGATGGGATTACTAGGTCGTGTTGTCGATGCGATTGGTAGTCCGATCGATGGGAAGGGTCCTATTGATTCTTCCGAAAGCTACCCAGTCGATCAGGTAGCACCAGGTATTATTCCTCGTAAGTCGGTAGACCAACCCATGCAGACTGGAATCATGGCCATTGACTCGATGATACCGATCGGCCGCGGACAACGTGAGCTGATTATCGGTGACCGATCTACTGGTAAAACAACCATCGCTATCGATACCATCATTAACCAAGCGAAGATTAATAACCAACATCGTAATGAGGATGGCAGCTTTTCTGAAGACTTTCGTCCTGTCTACTCGATCTATGTGGCAGTCGGTCAGAAGAACTCCAATATTGCCCGTACGATTAGCGTCTTAGAAAATGCTGGTGCAATGGAATATACTACCATCGTCTCAGCCTCTGCTGGCGATAACCCTGCTAATCAATACATTGCGCCTTTCTCAGGAGCTTCTATGGGTGAATACTTCATGCGTAATGGGATGGATGCACTGATTGTTTACGATGATCTTTCTAAACAGGCGGTTGCTTATCGACAGATCTCACTTGTGCTAAAGCGCCCCTCTGGTCGTGAAGCCTATCCTGGTGATGTTTTTTACCTCCACTCCCGCCTTCTTGAGCGATCCGCACGAGTTAATGAGGACAACGGTAATGGTTCCCTTACTGCTCTTCCGATCATAGAGACACAAGCTGGTGACGTTTCTGCTTACATTCCTACTAATGTGATCTCCATTACCGATGGCCAAGTCTTTCTTGAAACGGATCTCTTTAATCAAGGTATTCGCCCAGCAGTTTCCGTGGGTCTCTCCGTTTCCCGCGTAGGCTCGGCAGCGCAGATTAAAGCGATCAAAAAGGTGGCTGGTAAAGTGAAACTGCAACTCGCTCAGTTCCGAGAATTAGCTGCATTTGCGCAGTTCGGCTCTGACCTAGACGCTAAGACTAAGGCTCAATTGGAGCGTGGGTCTCGTGTGGTAGAACTCTTTAAACAAGTTGCTTTCAATCCGATTCCCGTGGAGGTTCAGTCCTCTCTAATCTGGGCAGTACAAAACGGGTTCTTTGATAGTATAGCTGTAAGTAAAATCGTCGAAGCAACGAGTAATCTACGCGAATTTCTTGAAACCCGAAGCTCTAAAATTATGGATTCTATTCGTTCTGAAAAAGTAATCAGCGATGAGTCTGAAGCCGCACTTAAGGCTTCGCTCGAAGAGTGGACTGCCAGCTTCATAGATTAGGTCTTACTTTTGTTTAAACTTTAATTCACAATCATGCCTAACCTTCGTGACATTCGACGCCGCATTAAGTCGGTAAAAAATACCCGGCAGATTACACGTGCGATGCAACTTGTTTCATCTTCCAAGATGAAGCGTGCTCAAGATGCTGCAGTCGCCGGTCGCCCTTACGCACTGCTGCTAGCTGACTTGTTAGACACTGTAGGTGAAAAACTTAATCTCTCGGGGGCTACTATAGAGCACCAATTCTTTGAAAAACGAGAAGTTAAAACTCGTGGCATTCTCATCTTATCTACAGATAAGGGTTTATGTGGTCCTCTAAATACCAATCTTTTTCGCAAAGTAGTAGAGGAAGTAAAGGGCGATGCGAAATTCATCGCTGTAGGTCGTAAAGCAACACAGTTTATTTCTCGATCTCAGCGCGATTTGATAGCTGACTTTACTATTTCCGATAAGGCTAGTTTTTCTGAAATCCGCCCGATGCTAAAGCTCATGATAGATGCTTACATCAGCGGTGATATCGATACAATTGAAGTTGCTTATCCGAGTTTTGTGAACGTCCTAGTGCAAGTACCAGTTATTCAGTCTCTTCTCCCGATTGTAGATCTTCGAGAAGTGTTGGATGAACTTAAGAAACGCGTTAAGGGTGGGGATGATGTTTTAAAAGCGCGTTCTGATAAGCGTGAAATGACTTTTGAGCCCACGCCGGAAGAATTGCTCGCTCAGTTACCCGATCTATATGTCAAAATTATAATCTATCAGCTACTGCTAGAGACCCGCGCTGCGGAGTACTCTGCCCGAATGGTAGCGATGAAGGCAGCTACTGATAATGCGTCGACCCTAGTAGATGATCTAACTCTAGATTATAACAAGGCTCGTCAGGCTGCAATTACCCAAGAAATTCTCGAGATCGCTGCATCGGCCGCAGCCTAAAAATATAACACCTTAACTTTCTCCTCACTTTCCCACACTAATTAATATGAGTAATACTGGTAAAATCGTACAAGTCATTGGCGCTGTTGTAGACGCTGTCTTCCCAGAAGATAGCGTCCCTGAAATATTCGACGCCATCACAATCAACTATAGCATTGATGGTTCCGAGAAGCATCTCACTCTTGAAGTACAGCAGCACTTAGGCGAAGGTCTCGTTCGCGCGGTCGCGATGACTACGACCGACGGCCTTGTTCGTGGTATGGATGTTATTGGTACAGGCTCTCCTATCACGGTTCCTGTAGGAGAAGCCGTCCTCGGTCGCATTTTTAATGTAACTGGCGACACGGTGGATGAAAAAGGCCCTGTTACTACCAACGAGCGTCGCGCGATTCACAGGCAACCTCCTGCTCTCATAGACCAAGCAACGGATGCTGAGATTCTCGAGACTGGTATCAAGGTAATCGACTTGATTTGTCCCTTCACAAAGGGTGGTAAAGTGGGTGCTTTCGGTGGCGCTGGTGTCGGTAAGACCGTTGTGATCATGGAGTTGATTAACAACATTGCTAAAGCGCACGGTGGCTACTCCGTATTC
>CABXXS010000038.1 GCA_902516225.1 Puniceicoccaceae bacterium
TTTGGCAAACAGCTGGATGGAGCTTCTCATGCGATGGCATCATCAAGGGCTTAACGGCGTAGAACATTCGCTCAAAGGTGGTTATGCATATCTTAATAAATTTTATAAGAGGATCCGTGCGCTCGGTCTACGTCTTCCCCTTGTAGATAAAGGTACAATGGTCGAAGCGGATCAACTAATCGAAGATACCAAGGCCTTTCGCTCAGATCTCGAAGATCGCTTAAGTAGAGGACAGGATAGACTCATCGCTCTAAACTCTAACGGAGGTAAGGCAGCAGACGAACTGGTAGCCAACATCCAGGAAATGGACGCTAATCCGACGCTGGAGGGGTTCATGGGCCGTATCTTTGATCACTTCGGCGTGAAGGTAGAAGATATCGATAAGCGAACGTTTCATCTGGAGGCGGATCAACATTTCTCCGATTCCTTTCCTTGCTTGCCCGATGGGGGCACCACCGTAACTTGTGATCGTATCCGAGCGCTTAGCCGGGAGGACATTGACTTTCTTACGTGGGATCATCCAATGGTCAGAGGGGTGATGGATCTCATCCTTAGCTCGGAGAAAGGCAATAGTACCATCGTTGTTTGGGAGGATTCCGATCTTAAGGCTCCCGCAATTCTAATTGAAGCTATTTATATACTCGAGAGCGTGGCACCACCGCGACTCCATGTTGATCGCTTCCTTCCGCCTTCGCCACTGCGCGTTCTCGTTGACTTGCAGGGGAAGAACTATAGCGATCAGTTTAGCCATAAATTTATTAACCAGCACTGCGGTGACGAAGAAGTCTTCCGCCTTAAAGAAGATCCGACTATGCTTCAGGCGCTTGTCCCAGAGATGCTTCGGTCGGCTGAAGAATATGCGCGTGAACAAAAATCTACCCTCTTACAGGCCGCTATGAATCAGGCCCATAAGCGCCTTGATAGCGAGGCTATGCGACTGAAAGAACTGCAAAAGGTAAATCCGAACGTACGTGAAGAAGAAATCGAGATCGCAGAAAGTGTTATCACTGATGTTACTCGTCACATAGCGAAGGCTCACCTAAGACTGGATGCAGTGCGGCTCATAATTGCTCAGGCTTGAGCGATAAAGATAGTCCACTAAGTGCGCTCCTATGGCGCGATTTGAAATTAACGATGTTCTGGCGATGTAAGCCTTTTTGGTCATTGCAAGTAAAACTCGACTGTTGCCAGCTATGGCATTCACTGCAACTTATATTCTAAAACCTATGCACAAGATCCCCGACATAGAACCTTTTCGCGATAAGCTTGGCGAGCTAGATGCGCAAATGAACGAGCCTAATTTCTATTCTGATCAGCGCCGAGCTGCGGAGATAGGCCGAGAGCACCAGCGCTTGAGCAGCTTGATTGAAAAGTTCGAGTCTTATCATAGCGCAGCCGCTCAAATGTTAGAGAACGAAGCCTTAGCTAGTGATCCCTCTGTCGAAGTCGAGCTTCGCGAGATGGCGCAAGAAGAAATGGAAACTCTCAATAAAGAGCGTGACAAACTCGTCCTCGAGGTACTCCGTGCGATGATCCCACCTGATGCCACAGACAGTCGAAACTCGGTGCTTGAAATTCGTGGTGGTGCAGGCGGTGATGAGGCTAATATTTTTGCAGGGGATCTTTATCGTATGTACACTCGCTACGCTGAAAAACGTGGCTGGCGGGTTGAAGTGATGAGCACAAGCCCGGCAGACGTAGGTGGCTTTAAAGAAATTATTTTTCAAATGACAGGTGAGGATGCTTACAAATATTTGAAATTTGAGAGTGGGGTGCACCGAGTTCAGCGTGTGCCTGCTACGGAAACACAAGGCCGCATTCATACTTCAACCGCGACTGTAGCGGTTCTGCCCGAGGCAGAAGAAGTCGATGTTGAAATAAATCCGAACGATTTGGAGATTTCTACCATGCGAGCTAGTGGGGCAGGTGGTCAGCACGTCAATACAACCGACTCTGCTGTCATGATGGTTCATAAGCCTACTGGTGTTACTGTCTACTGCGCTGACGAGCGTTCGCAGATTAAGAACCGCGCTAAAGCTTTAACTGTTATGCGTTCGCGCCTACTCAAAGCGAAGGAAGAGGAAGAACATGCTAAATATGCAGCAGAGCGAAAAGGCCAAATAGGCACGGGTGATCGCTCCGAGCGCATACGTACTTATAATTTTCCGCAGGGGCGCCTAACCGATCACCGTATTGGACTGAATCTCTCCCTACCTTCTGTAATTGATGGTGACCTTGATGTGTTAATCGACGCTCTGCAGAACTATGACTATGAGGCGCGTATCGAGAACTTGTTGGAGAAGCAGAAAGCCTGAGTAGACATGTACACCGTCCGCGAGATCAAGGAGCGCACGGAGACCTTTTTCTCCCAGAAGAATGTTCCTAATGCCAAGCTAGATACTGATATTTTGATCGCGCATTCGCTTGGCATGAAGCGGCTTGACCTTTATCTTGATATGGAGCGACCACTAACCGAGCAGCAACTCGACGTGCTGCGTCCATTAGTTAAACGCCGCGCAACCCGAGAGCCAATTCAATACATTATCGGATCGACTGACTTTTATGGACTCACGCTCAAGGTGGATTCTCGCGCCTTGGTACCGCGCCAGGAAACAGAGGAGCTTGTTGATCGTATCGTAACGCGGCTCTCGGAAGCGCCTAAGCGTATCCTCGACTTAGGAACAGGCAGTGGCGCAATAGCGTTCGCATTAGCGAGCAAATATCCGGAAGCCTGCATCACAGCAATTGATTCAAGTACGGGCGCAATTGCGCTCGCACTCGAGAATGCCACTACTCTAGATTTTGTCGATCGCGTCAGAATCATTGAGGGGAATTGGTGGTCACCCATAGCCGACTATGAAAGCTTCGATCTGATCGTTTCTAATCCTCCTTATTTAACCGAGGCGGAAATGCGAAGCGCTGAGCCAGAGGTAGTCAATTACGAGCCACAAGAAGCCCTTGTTGCTGGCCATGATGGCTTAAATGACTTACGCATTCTTCTGGAAGGCGCCCCCAAATATTTATGCGCAACTGGCCTCTTAGCAATGGAAACAGGTATCGCGCAGAGCGAATCGCTCACAGCGATGGCAGCAATAGCTGGTCTCACGTGTGAGTGTATCGAAGACCTCAACGAGCGCCCTCGGTTCTTTTTTGCCACACCTAAACACGCCTAGTTCTGCGCAGCAGATTAGCAGGTAAGTGTACCTTTATTTAACTCGCCCAAATTCACATCTGCCCATCTTAGAAATTGCTCTGCTGCGGCATCAGCTGTTTGCACTGGTTGCCCGCCTGCCAAGCGGACCTGATCTTCTTCAGAAGTCTCAAAAACTCTTACTATGACTTCAGTGGGGACATCTTTCAAATAATTCAATGCTGTCTGTGCATCCCGAGTGCGCCGCATCGAGCAGAAGACTGCTCTAGCCTCACGGCAGTGGGCTCGCTTTAAGGTTCGCGGGTCGGAACCGTCTCCGTGTACGCAAGGAATGCCCTCTGCGATTAGCTTACGGATTACTCCAGCATCTTCGTCCACAACAACAAATTCAATACCGCGTTTCTTCAAAGCACGTAAAGTACGAGAGCCTGCTCGGCCATATCCGATTAGAACCGCATGCTGCCTCATCTCTGCGCAGGCCGACTCTCCTTTACGAAATCGTGGATGTAATTTCATAAGCCTCAAGGCGACGCTCTCGCGCGAGAGCAGAGGCGTAATAGCCATGGTAGTTACAGTAATTAAGGCGATCATTGAGAACAAGTCGGCAGAGATCTGCCCAGAAGCTACTCCTACCAAAGCCAATAGCAGTGAGAATTCACTTGTCTGCGAAAGAAGTAGGCCAGCCTCCACGCCAGCGCGGCTAGAATAGCCAACGTATTCCGCAACGATGGTAACGAGTAGGACAGTTATAATAATTAGGACTGCGATAAAGACTAGGCTGTGCAATATCATATCCCAGTCAGGCTTGGTTAGAAAGATTCCGACACTGATAAAAAACAAAGCTAGGAAAAATCCAGAAAGAGAGCCTAGCATACCGCGTACTAGGCCATTCATCGGGAAGGCCGAAATTGCGAAACCACCAAAAAATGCGCCTACTAAAAAAGGTAGCTTTAGGAAATAGGCCAATGAAGAAAAGGCAAAGAGAGTGGCTAAGGAGCCTAGCATTAACTCCTCGTCATCAAGCTTCATCTGTTTGACTACCAATGGTACCATCCAGCGGTGGAAGGCCAGGGCTATTACGCCTAGAGTTGCTGCACTTCCTAGTCCTTTGCAGATCGCCAACCAACCTTCGGGAGACTTAAGTAGCGCGACCATAATGAGCACGATAAAAATATCTTGTAGTAGTAGCACGCCAAGCACTAGACGTCCATAGGGCTCAAACATTTGTCGCCGATGTTGTAAGTGACGTACCGCTACTAATGTAGAGCTGGCGCAGAGGGCGCAGCCGAGATAAAGTGCAGTTGTCCAATCATAGGCTAAAAAAAGTGCGGTTAGGATGCCAGATATGCCCAGTATTATAAACTGCGACAGCGCAAGTATAGTGACTGCTCCTCGCTGCCCCCTTATCCGGCGCGGGCTAAGTTCCACGCCTGCGGTGAATACAAGCACCGCTAGGCCAATCTCGATCATCTCGCGCACTAGATCCTGCGGTATCACCACAGCCTGATATTTAGCAAGTGCACTTAAAGTGGCCCCCGCTAGCATGAGCAGCGGAATCGAAGGTAATCGTAATAACTTAGAAAGCCCGAAGGCAATTGCAGCTGCGAAAAGTAGTATCGCAATCGCAGTCATACGCCATGGGCCTCCTCATTCACTCTAGGGGGATGTGTTTTGTCGAAGAGTTTTAGTTGGGCGCGAACAGCATCAACTGCCGGCATGAACATATAGGCGGTATCTAGCTCCAACAAATCGTTGATTACGCAGAGATCAAAGGCGTGAATAGCGCAGGGTATACCTGCGGAGCGGCAGCGGTATGCTAATAAGTGGTTGGTGTCTTCAATTTGTAGGGCAGATATTACAAGACGTGCTCTGCGCAGGCCGATCTCTTCAATCATAGATTCGTACTCTACATTTCCAATCAAAGTTGCCACTTCTCCTAGACCTTCGAGCTTGCGAGGGTCTGTGTCAATTGCTAGCACTTGCTCCCCGCGTGTTGCCAGCTGCTTTACTATTTCACGCCCCAGCGTATTCATTCCGACAACGATAATATGTCCCAGATAAGAGTGCTGCAATTCTACGTCGGCAGCCTGTTTTGCTCGGAAAAAATTAAGTAGCCTATAGTCCCTGAAAAATGCGTAGAGCGGCTCGCTGTAAATGATAAAGTATGAGGAGGCTGCAATTGTTAGTATTCCAACTAATGCACCCAGCGAAACGATTACCCCGTCGATTAGCCCAGCACCTGCTGCTAAGCCAAGTAAAATGAAGGCGAACTCGCTGACCTGCCCACTAGCCGTCGCCGCCTGAAAAGCAGTGTATTCGCTGTAGCGCAGGCGGCAGAGGATTAAAAAGACGATCAATGGTTTCACAAAAATAACGAAAGCACTTAGCACTAGTGCATATAGCCAGATTTCACTTAACGCGGTGATATCCATTTTAACTCCCAGCGTCACAAGAAAGACGGCTACGAAAAATGTCATTAGTGGGTGTAGGCGGCGGTGTAGGTCTTCGTGTATCGGTAATTGTGCTATGGCGATCCCAGCAAGAAAGGCGCCGACTTCGATTGATAGATGAAGCTGGTGTGCTAGTAGCACCATAAGAAAACACCAGCACAGCGCCCAAATAAAAACTGTGTCTGGGGACCGTGCAGCCCATTCGAAAGGGCGTGGCAGTATAAAACGAGAAGCAAGCAGGGATACAAATAGTAGAGCTAGCATACCAACTAGCGCGATGGCTAGCCCCATGCCTATTTCGAGCAGTTCAATGCCTTGGCTTTTTCCGAGCCCGCTGAGCAAAGTCATCGCGAGAATTATTACGATGTCTTGCGCCAGAAACAGCGAGATAGCAATTCGTCCGAACAGTCGGCTAGTGGCACCTTTTTGGTCTAGGAGTTTGATCACTACTACTGTGCTACTGAAGGTGACCGTAGCAGCTAGAAAGAGCGCTTCCATCGGTGCGAAGCTCATAAGCCTTGCGAGGGCAAATCCGCCGAGTGAAGTTAGTAAAACCTGCAAGCTACCTAGTACAAGGGCCACCCGCCCAAGGTCTTTGATCTTTTGGAAACTTAGTTCTAGCCCTACGAGAAAAAGCAACAGACCGATGCCCAGTTCCGATATTAGTTCTAGCGAGTAGTTTAGCTCTACAATACTCAAGCATGGCCCCAAGACGACCCCCGCAATAATATAGGCTACTATCGAGGGCATTTTTACCAACTTGCCCAGAAGAGCAAATACTGCTGCTGTAACGACGATGTAGCCTAGGTCTAGCAGAAGCGTCAAGTCGGTCGGTTCCATACTTCTAGTTCTAAAGTTATGGGCTAATTAGGCAATCTAGAAGCCAGTCCAGCCTGGATTTAAATACCCACTGTATATCTCATTCGTTATAGTTTATCTTGGAGCCTGCCACCGTCTTGCGAAACGATTCCTTTGATTCGCTCGAGGGCCTCGCCGATCAGGTAGATCGAGCCAGTAAGTACAATTGTGTCTCCTGGCTTACCAGCCACGGTACGCATGGGCTCAGGGAACAGGGCGGACACAGTTGTCTCCACTGCATCTACGACCAGGCAATCTTTGAGGAACTCTGTAGGCGTGGCTCTTTCTTGCTGAGGAGCAACGAGAAAGATCTCTCTGGCATGACGCTCTACGACTTGCATTAGGTTACGAGCGCGGCCCTCGCCAAGAGTGCCGGCGATGATGATGGGCCGACGCCCTTCGTTCTTTATCAATCTAGAAAGATTTTTTTCGAGCTCCGCTACCCCCTCGGGATTGTGACTGGAGTCGAGGATTAAGCAGCGCCCTTGTAATTCTATCTTCTGCCAGCGCCCAGGCCAATCGACTTCTATCAATGCCTCGGTTGACTGGATTGGAAAATGGTCCTGAAGAATCTCGGTCGCGTAGACTGCAAGAGCTGCGTTCCAGAGTTGAAAATTTCCCGGAAGGTTGGTCTCTGGAAGGGCGGCAGGATCAGAAAAACGATCGGTCAATACATAGAGCTCACATCCTCGCTCGCGGGCTACTTGTCGGACGACACTCTGAGCCTGTTCTGGAAGTCGGCCCATTAATACTGGCTTGCCTGGCTTGATGATGCCCGCCTTCTCTGAGGCAATTGCAGCTAGGTTGTCGCCGAGCATTTCTACATGGTCGAGACTTATTGTCGTTATGATCGATAGCTCTGGCTCGACTACATTGGTCGCATCCAATCGGCCCCCGAGGCCAGTTTCGATGCACGCGAGGTCGACCCGCGCTGAGGCAAAGCGCATAAAGGCCATGGCGGTCATGAATTCAAAGAATGATGGGCCCAGGTCTGCGGGACCCGTTCGCAATTTTTCCCCAGTCAGGCGGAGCTCTTCGGTGTAGCGTATGATCTCTTCTTGTGAAAGGATTTCCCTGTCGACCTGAATTCTTTCACCTAGATGGACAAGATGAGGGGAGCTGAATAAGCCGACCTTGTATCCGTTTTCTCGGTAGATAGCTTCAAGCATAGCGCATACCGAGCCTTTTCCATTTGTGCCTGCGACATGGATTACTGGAAATCGGCGCTCTGGATGCCCCAGCGCTTCAACTAGTGTCCGCATCCGCTCAATGCCAAATTTTGAGCCTCTGTTATTTAGATCGTAGAGAAAATCAAGTACCTTAGAATAGGAATCACTGAGCGAGTGGTTGGACTTTGATTCCACGGGCTAGGTCAACTCTCCTCCAGAGCAGTGAAGCTAAGCAGGTTGCTTCGC
This sequence comes from Puniceicoccaceae bacterium, assembly GCA_902516225.1. The sequence goes on from CABXXS010000038.1 coordinate 7,875, forward strand.
GCCGTAGAGTGCCTTGATTAAATTGATCATTCGCTCGCGCATTTCACTTCGAGGTATGATTACATCTACCAATCCATGTTCGAGTAGAAACTCAGAAGTCTGGAATCCTTCGGGGAGATCTTGCTGCGTGGTCTCTTTGATCACGCGAGGTCCTGCAAACCCGATAAGCGCTTCTGGCTCAGCGATTATGACGTCGCCTAAAGAAGCATAACTTGCCATGACGCCCGCCATTGTCGGATTAGTCAAAATAGAAAAGAAGGGCAGGCCAGCTTCACTCAGTCTAGCCAGCGCTGCACTGGTTTTTGCCAGTTGCATGAGGCTTAGAATACCTTCCTGCATACGAGCACCACCTGATGCTGAAACAATAATAACGGGGCATCGCTTTTCGATACCACGCTCGATGGCACGAGTTATCTTTTCACCCGCAGCAGAGCCTAAGCTAGCGGCCATAAAGCGAAAGTCCATCACTGCGATACTCACTGGCATATCGCCCATCAAGCCCATTCCCGAAATCACCGTGTCGATTTCTTTCGTCTTTGCTTGGTTCTGTTTCAACTTTTGGGGGTACGAAGAAGTGGCGTTAAATTTAAGAGGGTCGAGTGAGTGGACGCTCATATCCATTTCTTCGAAGCTATCCTTATCGAGCATAGATAATATGCGCTCACGCGCATTGAGCGGAAAGTGATAACCACTACTAGGCACCACCATTAAATTATCTTTTAAGACACGGTTATAGATAATCTCCCCTGTCTTTGGACATTTGGTCCAGAGATCTTTGGGGATGTCTTTTTTCTTAATTGTGACTGTCGAATATTGAGGTTTTCCGAAGAGTGCCATAGGAGAATGAGATTAAAGAATTAGAGAGATGAAATAGTTACCCGTGACCTAAAGTGGCCACTTTCAGTTGAATAGCTCCTGCCTCTTGGAGAACGGCTGCGCATGCATTGAGTGTGGATCCAGTGGTGAAGACATCGTCGATTAAGATATATGTTTCAATTGGGATTACAACGGCATCCTTTGCCAAAGCAAAGGCATTTTTCACATTTTGCTGACGGTTGCTTAGCCTTAAGCTAGTCTGCGAAGGAGTATTAGCGGTACGAACTAGTAAGTTCTTGCAGGATTTTGCTTCTGATGCACGGCAGATTGCTTCAGCGATACGCACGCTTTGATTAAAGCCTCTCTCTCGCAATTTTACAGGGTGCAGCGGCACCGGCACTAGAACTGCTCCTTTAAAATAGGCTCGGTAATAAGGAACTAGTTTTAGAATCGCCTCTATGTCGCGTAGAACGTAAAAGCCTGATTTATACTTCAGCTCATGAATTAGAGAACGACCGGGACCCTTCGCTAAAAAAAGAGTCTTGCCTTGGCTAAAGATAGGGGAGAGCTCACAACAGTGTGGGCAGGTCTTAGGCCCTGCTAGCATTCCAAGAAATGGATAGCCGCATGTGGTGCATGTGGGTGGCTTTGAAACAATTAGTTCGCGGCTGCAAGCTTGGCAGATGAATCTGTAATCGGAATACTCGACCGCATCGCCGCAGTGCACGCAACTCCGGGGAAAAAAGACATCGAGCAAATAGTCTGTGATTGTTCTAAGTATAAAGGACATAAATACACACGCACTTATGGGACTAGTACCCAGCCTACTTACTGTGCTAAGCGCCTTCGCGCGCTTTAATACGACTTTCAGCTTCTAGTACAATCGCCTCGCAACCAGCGAATTTGTGGTCGTCTAAGCAGAGGCGCTTGGTCTTACCATTCTCTTGGTAAATCGCATAAGCGATGCCCTTCTTTTTCCACTTTTTCCGATCTGTAGCGATGATCGAATCTAATTCGACGCGCTCGCCGCTGGCGCCGATCACTGTATCTCCATCAGCCCTCACGCTACGGCGGTGATTCCAAGCGATCCATAGCAGGAAAATTAGTGAGCCAATCATCATTACT
>CABXXS010000039.1 GCA_902516225.1 Puniceicoccaceae bacterium
ATAACACTACTACAATCGGCGAAGACCTCTTTTCTAAAGGCGTCGTGCGCCGCACGCGGACAAGCGCCAATGGTTTCGGTCAGGCCTACTTCAACTCAGAACTTGACTCAATGGAAGCCTCAATAAGTCGCCAAGCCCTTCTCGACGCAGGCTGGAACGGCAACCCCGAGACGCTCAACTTCCAAGTATTTACTACTTGCGACGGCACCCAAAATTCAGCGATTGCTGGTCAAGGAGATATCGGTGGACGAAGCGATATTAGGGACACTGTCTTAGACGACTTTATTGCTTCTGCTTACTTTAGAGATCAGAGCAGTATCGAAGGCAACAAAAGCGTACTCTACAACTGGTTTAGTACTAGTGGGTATAATGACCGTGGTAAACGGGCAAAAGTTGCATTAATCATGCACGGGAACGAACCAATTCGATCAGCTAGCGAAATGCATGACAAGATTAACAACGGTGCTGGCGCTGGTTATTTCCGACTCATTGATGCTCACGAATCCTTTAGTGCACCAATCAACCTGCACATTACCCCGACCCTAGCTTCAGCCCTCCAATGGGCAACTGTTGACCCCACTCTCAATAAACCATGGCGTGACGGCGCAAGGCTCAATAATAGAATCAGCTCAATGCTTGCTGCGGGAGATGCGATGCTTTTTGGAACTACATTTTCGGACCAAGTCATGCCGTTCGCTAGCTCAGCCTTTACTTCCGACAGTGTCGATCTAGCCAATGATGTTCTCACCGAGATCTATAGTAGCGCTCCCTCTAGCAACGTTTTCTGGCCAGCTGAAAGTGTGGTTGACGACAGCGTCTTGGCAACAATTCAGTCGATGGGCTTTACTCACACATTAGTCGATCAGATGCGCCATTTCTTTAAATGGTTTGGACGCACACAAGCCCTCGGACAAGCTGGATACCAAATTAACGAAGTGAATAATGTCGGGCTCTTTCCCATCCACGACTTCGCTAGCACCTTCCTCTTTCAAAACGAAGACTTTGGTTTAAACCTACCCCTTCGTGAGCTACTCAGCCGTCGTGCACGCAGTGCTACGCAAGACCAAGTACTTAGTTTACTATGCGATTGGGGAGATTTTAGTGATATAGATAATGCCACCGCCTACGATCTAAACCTCCGCTGGATTGCTAACCGCCCTTGGATCAAACTCGTCACACTAGATGATATCGCTTCTGGTAGAGTCGACCTCTCACAACCAGCCGACAATACCGGTGATGTATGGAGCGCTGTTGATCGTGGCACAGATCGAAGCCTTCAGCTCACCGCTAGAGACTTCATCGATCATGCTACCCAGGAGGACTACACCAATTGGTACGATGGCCAAATCGGTCGCGAAGAGGGCCTCTCCAATAAAATATTCGAAATACGCCCAGGGATTAGCTTACCCGAACCATTTGGCAAAATAGGCGATACTGGCTTGGCTAATGAGACTTGGGCAGAAGTGAACGCCATCAGTCGTAGTAGTACTGGTCAGCTCGGCCGGTCCGCTGCTCATGCCGCAATGTTTGTTACTGCCGCTCACAAACAGCAAAATAACGATCTAAGCAAATTCTCTACTGGCACCTACATCTATCCAGATACTGATTTTAATAACCTCGCCGAATTGTCCAAGCTCGCTCAATCACAGTTGCGTTTTGCCGCAATTTATAATCGGGTCGACGAATGGTCAACCGCTCCGCCCAACGCAGCCACGATTAGCGCCGAAGATATCGACCTAGATGGAGAGCCTGAATACCTGCTCTTCAACGCCACATCATTTGCAGTCTTTGAATCGATTGGGGGTCGTTGCGTCGCCGCCTTTGCACGCAACCCAACCAGCAGTTTCGTCTATCAAATTATTGGCACCCAACCAGCCTATGCGGGTAGAGAAACCGAAGAAGAAGGTATTGTAAACGTTGCTGACGGCTCTATTGGCGCTCGCCGCACTTCCGCATTCAAAGACTGGTTTTCCGATGGCAACGGTGGGACTAATCAATTTGTCAATAGCCTCTATAGCGTAGCCCCAAGCGGTAGTAATGGCTGGAGCTTTACTTCTCCAGAAGGCGCTATAATTAAGACCATCACACTTGATGACACCCTACCTGAGCTGCATGCAAGCTATGTGATCAATGGCACCACAGTAGATAAACTCTATGTCCGCCACGGGCTTTCACCTAACCTCTGGAACTTGATTGCTCGTGGGCACTACGACCTTGACAATCTCAGTGTATCTGAAGGACGGATACGTCTCGCTAACCGAGGTGGCGTTGAACCTGTCGTCGCTCAGATTACCTATGACATTAGTACCACAAATTTCAACGGCGACGCCATCGATGATCAGCCCGGCACTCTCGAATGGGATTCTCTGAACATGCGTAACCAAGCGCTTACTCAGCAGGTCGAATTCACTAATATTGATGGGCAAAGCAGCTTCTCCATGACCCTCGCGCTAGAAAGCGGAATGACGGATAACGACAACGATGCCCTACCCAACTGGTGGGAGCTCGATAACAACCTAGACCCTGAAAGTGCCCTCGGAAACGATGGAAGGGATGGTAATGAAGACGGCGACCTTTTTACTAACTTCGAAGAATATGTCCTTGGTCTCGATCTCGGTATAGCCGAGTTTGACGGCATACCCGAGGGCCTTATTGCGAGAAACTTAAACAATGACTTTACTATTACCTTCCCTGTACTTGCGGGACGTAGTTATCGCGTATGGTATGTTGATGATTTAACTCATGACTGGCAACCCGCCAGCGACCGCTTCTCCATTACCGAAGACGATCCCGCCTACATATGGATCGATGACGGATCTGGCACGACTCCCCAGCCTTCAAACGTCGATCTGCGGTTCTTCAAAATAGAAATCGCACGCCCTTAAATCACCTTAGTATGAAAAGATCACTCCCTAACATTATTCACACATTGTTGGTGCTGGGTTCTACCCTAACATCTTCACTCTACTCGGCCACTGTAAATGTATGGCATATTCCTACTACCGCGCAAAATGGCGTACCAACGACTATGCGTGAGCCCTCATTCCCTAGTATTAGTGAAAACACCACGTTCTATCAGGGAGTATGGAAGGGCGACGGAGCCAATCAAATAGGCGGCTCTTTTGTTTACCGATTCGACAATGGTTCATGGCAGTTCGCTACCCTAAGTTACCACTCAGATGTCGAGTCTGATACGGGTAATCACAACCAATTTTGGAAGAGCGTCATTTCCATGCCAGCAAGCTCTGGAGTCCTTGATTACTACTTTATCGTCGAGTTCGATAATCGCGATAAAACTTACCTTTTCGGTAACAATTCCAGCTCTTCTGTAGAGGCAGACGCACAGATAAATCCCTCATCTTTATCCGTAACTTACCCACTACCTGCATTAGCAATTAACAGCGTAAATTCAAACTACTCCAAATCAAACTTTTATATCGATGAGAACAACGATACCTCATTCCCAAATCTAGAGCTACGCCTAAACCCAAATATCGGCAGCGTCGACAGCGTCCAAATCTTCACTAACCTTAACAACCGCGATCTCGCCAACGAAGACTATAATAACGATGGAATAGAGGACGGTATTGTCCCAGTGGATGGGAACACAATTACAACTGCAGATACAGGCGCTTACTTCCGTGCTTACGAAATGGTAGATTCAAATAATGACGGCACATACGAACTTGACCTAAGTGCAGTAAAGACTGGAGCTTATCGTATAACAGCCCGATACCGAATCAATCCTCTTGACGACTGGATTTGGCTTGGCGACTCAGGGATTCGTGATCACGCAGTCATCGTTGGGCCTAAGGCTGCTCGTGACATGCGCATGTATGAACTCAATGTCGCCAACTCGAATGCAACTAGTGACAGCTTTGCAGACCGCGGTACTTTCGAAGATCTTCATGACGTAAATGAGAATATCAATATAGCTTGGCTAAATAACCTTGGTGTAAATTGGATCTGGTTTCAACCTATCCATCCCCAAGGCATAGAAGGCCGTCAAATAGACCCTGCTACAAGCAGTGAATACGAGCCGGGTAGCCCCTACTCGATTCGGAACTTCTGGGAGATCAACCCTCTTTACACTTCAAATTACGACGGAGCGCTTCCAGATCCTATTTCAAACCCAATAAACTATACAGCAGCGATGACAGCCTTCCAAGACTTTGTCACCGCCGCGGACACCGGCGAAATTCAGCTCATGCTAGATTTCCCATTTAACCATACTGCCCCCGATGTTGTTCTCGGTCAAGAGGGTGTCGATATATTTGCTGCAATTGGCAATCCAGATGAATGGTCTCCTAGCGATATGATTCGAGATCGCGTCCCACAGTTCTTCTCAACCGATGGAGGTGAGGGTTCTTTGGCATACAGCAATCCAGCTCAAAGTAATAGTAATATTGCAGTAGCGCCCGACCGGGACGACTTCGGCAAATGGAGCGATGTACGCGATGTCTTTTTCGGCCGATATGCGACTCTAGTGACTGGCTATCCAGGAGAAGATTCAAGTCGTACTACAGTGCGTAACGAGAGCGACTCATTCGACTACTCTAGCCTAGTTGCTGAGACCATCGGGGTATGGCAATACTTTGGCGAAGTCCTTCCTTACTGGATTATTCAATCGGGCCACCGTGGTTACAACTCTAGTCCTAGTGACGGTGCTAATCGAGACAGCTTAGACAATCAAGGAATCGACGGGCTGCGTAAGGACTTTGGACAAGGCCTTCCACCACGGTGCATGGAATACATTATAAATCGAACTCATGAGTTAAAATGGAACTTCGTGTTTATGACAGAAAGTCTGGATGGTGAAGAAGTTACCTATCGCTCAAGTCGACACTTCGCCGTCCTTAATGAGAATATTATTTTTCCACTTCAAGCGGCTACAACTACATCAGGCTACCGCGGAATCTTTGATGACCGGCGCAGCGCGTATGATCAGAGCCTCGTTTTACTTAATAATACTTCGCACGACGAAGCGCCATACGCCGATTCGTGGGAAGCTCTTATTCGCTACGCCACTGTTTCCACTAATGATGGTTCACCGATGATCATGTATGGCCAAGAAATTGGTGCGGGACAAAAATTCCAGGAATCGCTGCCACAAGGAGCCTATGACTGGTATGAAAATAATTTCGGTAAGGATATTCCCAGCTTCAAGAAGTGGAATTCGATGCAAGCACAATGGACTGCCTGGATAAATAATGACGCTGGCGTGCAGTTCCTCTATCCTGTTTACAGCGGGATCGGCAAAGCACGCGAGTTCAGTCCTGCACTTCGAAGTTCAAATCGCTGGTATCTTAATCCAAATGGTAGCCTAGAACCTGACGAAGATATTTTCGCAGTCGCCAAGTACACTGAAGCCAACGCTTTAGTTGCTGAACAAGATGTCGTCATCGCTTTCACGAATCTAGATCGCGACAATACCCAAGCTAACAATTTCGAAATCCCCACTGCACTTGCCGACCTTATCGGTCTACAATCAGACCGCACCTACAATTCAAAAAACATAGCCGCTTATCTTGGTCGCGATAACGAGCATCCGACCAGAAGAGATACGTGGCTCTGGGGCGGCGGCTACACTCGGGATGATCTCGTCAATAATGGTCTCTTCGTATCACTAAACCCCGTCCCCGGAGACGACCTCACTTGGAGCACCAATCCCTACGAAGCTCAGTATCTTAAAGTCTATGACGTTACCGCCCCCATAGCTTCTCCCGACCAAGCCGAACAACCAAAGCCCTTCGATTACGAAATCGGCGATTCCGTTACCTTCGACTGGCCTGATGTGGCGCCCGATGCGGGCGGTGTTGTGCCCCACTACGAAGTCACTCCATACATCAATTCCATAATTCAACCTACATTCATTACCGCAGTCAGTGAGTATACTGTGACCGCTACTGAAACTGACCTCGTCGCTATCACGGTGAAAGCGGTCAACCCAGAAGTACCCAGTAACGCAGGCCCATCAAGTGTAGCTAGCGCTAACATTAAGCTTCTTCCTGCAGCCATGGATGAAGACGGCGATGGTATGTCCAACGGCGATGAAGACAGTGCGGGCACTAACCCACTTGATAACGGATCCAACTTTTCAGTTTCAAGCCAAATGCTCGAAAACAACGGCGATGTTACTATTACATGGACACCTGTGGTCGGGAAGACCTATAAGGCTCAGAGCTCCCTCAACCTAGCTACCGATTCTTGGATCGATGAAGCCTCGGGGCTCAATTCTGGAATCTTTGTAGATCAACCCGAAATCAGCGAGAACAAGAAATTCTACCGCGTCGTCGTCGAATAAACACCTGTCCTTCTAGTATTTTAATCAAGCTAATCAATAACTCTGACGTGTTCAAAAATATCTGTCTGCTAAGCCTCGCTACCCTTTGCTCGTACCTCCACGCAGGCTTCCCAGATTGGGCAAAAGACGTCATCTGGTATCAGATCTTTCCAGAGCGTTTTAATAACGGCGATCCATCGAACGACCCGACCCGCGCTTCACTCAACAATCCGCAAAACGTTACCTCAGAGTGGGCAGTCATGGACTGGGAGTCCGAGTGGTTCGAGCGTGCCAAATGGGAAGAAATGCAAGGTGGTGAATTTCAGAGCACCCTGCAGTACCGTCGCTACGGAGGCGATCTACAAGGCGTAATCAACAAGCTCGACTATCTTAAAGAACTCGGAATAAGCGGGATTTATTTAAATCCAATCTTTTACTCCCACTCACTACATAAGTATGATTGTAATACCTTCCACCATATAGATCCATTCTTTGGACCTGACCCAGAAGGTGACTTAGCCCTTATGGCAAAAGAATCTATTAACCCAAAGTCATGGCACTGGACTGCGGCAGACAAATTATTCCTTGAACTGCTAAAGGAGGCAAAAGATAGAGGTATTAGGGTCATAATTGATGGAGTTTGGAACCACACAGGCCGTGGATTCTTTGCCTTTACTGATATTCAAAAAAAGCAGCAAAAGTCGCGCTTTGCAGCATGGTACAAGATCCTTGAATACGATAATCTGAGGACAGCACGGAATGAATTTAAATACCACGGTTGGAATGGTTTTTTAAGTCTACCTGAATTTGCTAATGATACTAGTGGAAATAATCTATCTCCTGGTCCGAAAGGGTACATTTTCAATGCAACTAGACGTTGGATGGATCCTAATAATGATAACGACCCTAGCGATGGAATTGACGGGTGGCGACTAGATGTAGCCGAAAAGATACCTGAAGGATTTTGGCGTGAATGGCACGCCCTAGTACGAAAAATTAACCCTAAAGCATTTACATCAGCCGAGATCTGGGGCAGCTCTCACGAATTCCTTAAAGTTAATAACTTTGACTCAGCGATGAACTACCAAGGTTTCGCTGTTCCTGTTAAAGGGTGGCTAATTGATGGGCGTATCTCAACAAGTGAATTCTGTAGAAAACTTAAACAAGGAATAAAAGGACATGATTTCGATACTGCCCTGATTATGCAAAACCTTATTGATTCACACGACACACAACGTGTTGCTTCTGCTATAAGAAACCGCAACTCTTGGGACTATTACAAGGACCCCAGCTCTTTTGATTTCGATGTAGGTGAGCGTGTCTATGCTCGCACACCTGGCTATCAGAATAGTCCGCCTGAAGCAGAAGGAAGACGTATCTGGAAATTAGTGGCTCTCCTTCAGTCTACTTACGTCGGGGCACCAATGATATTCTACGGGACGGAACTTGGCATGTGGGGTGCTGATGACCCAGAAGATCGGATGCCAGCGTGGTGGCATAGAAAAAACCAAGAAATGTTTCTTGTATACCAAAATTTATTCACCCTTCGTAATAAGGATGAAACACTACGACGAGGTGAGTTTATACTACTTGAAGCAAACGACAGCAACCAAGTTTTAGCCTTTGAACGTAGCTACAAAGGTGAGCGTCTGGTAGTGGTTATTAACCGAGGTAGCAGGGACCACATTATGAGCGAAGACTACCTAAATGGATTTAGGATTATATACAGTACCGATAATAGAAATAGCCCTCAGAGACTAACTTCGCTCAGTGGCTCGATTTTTGTAAAGTAATATAAATTGCATATGTTTGCTTCAAAAATTCATCAGATAAGACATACAAAAGCTTATCTAATTAGTCTTTTTCTAACAACCTCAGTATTAGCTACATCATTAGGCCTAGATCGTAAATGGACTGAAGAAACCATTTATTTTGCGCTTATCGACCGCTTTTATGACGGAGATCCGTTAAACAACCGACCAATAGGTAGCGACTCTGAACTCTATGATGCCGAGCAAGAAAATATAAACCTTTATCACGGTGGCGATTTCCGTGGATTAGAAATAGCACTAGAATCGAATTATTTTACAGACCTAGGAATTACCGCGATCTGGATCACTCCTCCCGTACGGAATGTTTGGTATTCGGCTTTTGATTCTAATGATGAACCGAAAACTGGATACCATGGCTATTGGACACAAGACTTCCTAGATATTGATCCGCACTTAGTTTCTCGCAAATCTTTAGATGGGAGCAAAGAATACCCTGATGACCGTGAAGGGCGGATGCAGCACTACAAAGACTTAGTTACATTAGCTCACTCTAGAGGTATTAAAATTATTCAAGATATTGTATGTAACCATACAGGTCCTGTATTTTACTACGATGTTAACAATAATAGTCGCTTCGATATACAGAAAAAGTCGGAGTGGATTCAGCCCTTCTATACAAAAAGCTCATATAATAATGCACAATGGGGAAATAAATCCGATTGGAACCTGCATCCCACAATGCCTGTTGAAACCATCAAGATAGGTGGCCAAGAGATCAATATTAATGGCTGTTTAGGCCAACTTACTAGCTATAGTCGTAAAGGATTTTCAGAAGATAGCTTGGGGAAGTCTAACGGGGAGGAAGTCTACTGTGATTTTTTTTCACTTCGCGACATATGCACAGACCCAGAGAGTGAACACTTCGATCATTTGGTGGATGATTTCGTTGAAATCTATGCTTTCTATATAGAGACAATAGGTGTCGACGGCTTAAGGATCGATACAATCAAACACGTGCAAGGAGAATTTTGGGATGCCTTCACGGAACGTTTGAGATTAAGACTTGGTCCAGAGCGTGCTAAAAAGTTACTCTTATTCGGTGAAGTATATGATGGTGATCCCGAAAATATTGGGAGATATACTTATCGCAGGGATTGGCCTAATAACAAAAATCCATCCCTAGACTCGTTGCTTAATTTTCAATTTTGTTACGCAATCCGCAGTTACCTTCGCACTAATGATAAATCTATAGGTACTGCACATGAAATTGAGCAGGCGATTAAATCCTTATCTTCATTTCCGAGCATTGACAGAAAACGTCCCTACTACAACCCGAATCCTGGTTTAGATGGAATACAAGCAAATCTAAAGATGATTAGTTTCTTTGAAAATCACGATGGTATAAATCGTTTTAGGGTTTCCGGAGTAAGTGAGTTTCGCAACGTTTTAGCTAATGCATTAACACTTACACTACCTGGAATACCTTGCATCTATTACGGAACGGAAGCCGCATTAATCGATTACCAAGCTAATATTAACCAAGATGCCGAAAGTGGTAGAATGACTTTCTTCAAGAGCAGTAAACCATTTCTGATGAATGATGTCCGCTCAAATAGCTGTTTCCTAATGATTGCTTCACTAAACCAACTCAGAAGCAAATTAACTTCTCTTATAGAAGGCGATACACATATACTTTGGGTAGATAGTGATTTAGCAGATTGCGACGACGGCATCTTTGCTTTTGCTCGAACGACA
>CABXXS010000040.1:5000-9342 GCA_902516225.1 Puniceicoccaceae bacterium
TTTCACGCAACTTATGGACTGGCTAAGGAGTGACGTCGTCCCGAAGGCGAAACAATTCGCTGGGCACCGTGAACTACGAGGAGAACAAACCGTTTGCCCTGGTAGAAATTTTCCTTTAGCAGCCATGCACTCGCGCTATGGCTAAAGACTGTCCCGATTAATTATGAATTCAGGTATCTATTATTTTACTTTTATTACAGCCACTCTTTTGGGCACAGGGTGCAGCGCTCAGCAGAGCACCGAGGATTTACGACCCGCTACAAATGAATGTCCTCCGAATATGAGCGAAGCCGTGCTTGGCGCCGGTTGCTTCTGGTGCCTAGAGGCTGCCTACGAGGAGATTGATGGGGTCCACGAAGCAATAAGTGGGTATGCTGGTGGCAGCGAAGCAGCTCCGACTTATAATAAAGTATCTAAGGGGCAGACTACGCACGCAGAAGTAATCAAAGTATTTTATAATCCGAATGTGGTTACTTACCGCGAGTTAATCGATTTCTTTTGGTCGACCCATGACGCCAGTCGCAGCGATGGCGTCTGGCCAGACTTTGGCCCGCAATACCGTAGTATACTTTTATACCAAAACGATGCTGAGAGAAAAGCTATCAAGTCTAGCAGCGCTGAGCACGGAGCTAAGACTGGACAGTTAATTGCTACTGAAATCAAGGCCCTTGATATTTTCTATCCTGCGGAAAACTATCATCAAAATTATGCTGATAAGAATCCGAATGATCGCTACGTGCGCGGTATACTCGAGCCAAAGATGAAGAAACTTGGCCTCGCCCAGTAAAACGGATAAGCAATGATGTTTAGAACAGTACCCTCACCGCTAAGCTACTGGCACAAGCAATCTAAGGTCTCGCGAGCCGAAGTAAGTAGCGCGGGCATTTCTCAATTTGTCGTCGCCAAAGTGGACCAGATGCTAGCTTAAAATGCCAATCCGAAAACAACTAGCTGCTAGTTTTCGCCAAAAGTACCGGCACCAAGACTTTTGGTTACATTGTCTTTTGCTGGGCCTCCTAGTGATCGCACTCTGGCCTCTCACCGTGTGGTTTGCGCAGACAGCCTACGACCAGAGCCGTGTCTTGCACGCACTTGCTGTGCTCTGCCTTGCAAGTGTATTAATTGTACGCTTTGGAGGAATCAAAGTAAATAATCCACTTGAGATGAATCCTTCTGCCCGGCGTGCGTTACTGGCGGCATATGGTTTCTTAATTATAAGTAGTCTTGGGAAATATTTAGGCTTACCCGAATGGATAGGCCTAGTTATAGTGCCAGCTTACTGTTGTGCGCTGGCTGCAGGTGTGCGCTTCGTGTTCGGCGAGGGCACGCAGCTGTTGACTCGTACAGTAGCCACCACGCTATTAATTTTTCTATTTCTGAGTATTTACATGGAGCCGATGGACTGGCCCTTACGATCCTTAGCAGGGCAATGGAGCAGCCATATTCTCGACTTACTTGGGCAGAGTTCGGAACTCGGCGTGGCTCGCGAGGGGAGCGCACCACCAATGCTACTCCTCTTAGTAAATGAGCAGCCCTTTCATGTGGCGTCTGAGTGTAATGGCTTTGGGGTTATTTTAACCAGTCTTCTATTGAGTCTACTTTTGGCGATTCATAGGGGCTCGAGTATTTCTAGCACTAGTCTGGGTGTGCTAGCTGGAGCCATAATAGGGTTTGCCTTTAATGTAATACGTATCGTCATAATTGTATTATTAGCACCCACACTTATGGAACATTACCACCTAATGCACGAAATAGTAGGAGGCATTACTTATTGGTCTTCGCTCGTTATCATCTGGGTATTATTAAAAGGTCCAACCCGATCAGAAGAGATTTGAATTCATGGAGCTAATAGACAGCCACTGCCACTTGAAAGGCTTCAAAGATAAGGGTGAATTAAGCCCCGTCCTTGATCGTGCGCAAGCCGCAGGTATAAAGCGATTCATCACTGTTGGCACCTCGCCAGCAGATTGGGTGACCTATCGTGAAATGCACAAGGCAAAGACTAAGATGGTTAACTACACAGTTGGCTTACACCCCTGCTATGTGGACGCAGACTGGGTGACATCTGTCAGCCAGTTAAGCACTTTTTTCATGCCTCCTTTTGCCCCGTGTGCACTCGGCGAAATCGGCCTTGATTACTACCATTTGCCGAAGGATCCCATTCAAGCCGGCGAAAGCATACTTTTGCAAGAAGCTGCATTTCGGGAGCAACTAATGTTAGCTGCGGAACTTGATTGCCCCGTTATTATTCACTGCCGCGAGGCATATAAAGACTGCATGAAGCTAATCGATGAGTCTGACATCACTTGGTCGCGCATCGTTTTTCACTGCTTTACTTATGGCCCCGAAGAAATCGAGTCCATTCATGAGCGTGGCGGCAGGGCTTCCTTCACAGGCATTACTACTTATAAAAGTGCAAAAAATGTGCGTAATGCTCTGCGAAAACAAGGCATCGAACGTCTCATGCTCGAAACCGATTGCCCCTACCTGGCGCCCGAACCACATCGAGGCAAACAGAACGAGCCCGCTTATTTGCGAGATATAGCCGAATATTGTGCGCAAAATCTTGTCGTGCCTCTGGAGGAACTAGCGGAGCAAACCACGGCCAATACGCTCAACTTCTTTAACCTCAGCTAATCAAAATGCGTTGCTTCTTTAGATTCTCTCTTTTACTTGCCTTCTCTAGTTTGGCGACACTGGCAGTCTGGCCTTATTTACCAAAAATACAGAAAGAGGCACTCCATTTTTACCAGACTTGGGAACTAGTTAGGCGAGCACAAAAGAACATCAGTGTATCCGCTAATCAGAAAGAAGAAGCCCAGCTAGAAAAAGACACTGGAAAGAAACCAATACGTAGAACATTAGTCGAGCCTGAGGCAGTTATTGAATTGTCCGTACCCGCACCCACCAGGGATCCTTTTATTTTAGAGACAAGGCGCCGCGCTGAAGAAGACCCCGAAGCTGCAATGCGTTGGATACAGTCGCAAGACGCGAGAACCGATCAACTACGCGGCATGCTTGAAGTCGTTGCACTCTGGGCGGCAGAAGACTCCGAATCGGCCCTCCTGTGGCTAGAATCCAACGCTCAAGGCCTTGCCCGCCTAGAAACACTTCAGAGTGGTATAAATCTATGGGCAGAGGCTGCGCCAGAAGCTGCCGCCGACTGGATCGACGGCATGGCAAGTGACGGAAGCAAACTAACGGCCTCGAATTCGCTAGCATCTAAGTGGGTCGAATCTGACCCGCAAGCCGCAGCTAAATGGGTCTCTGGACTACCAAGCGGCCCTATACGCCATGAGGCTACCCGCGCATTAACCAGCGCTTGGCTCAAGCAAGATCCTCAATCAGCTAGCATCTGGGCTTTCCAAGAAGCCGAATTTTATGGGGACTACGATCTTCTCAATGAGACTATCCGTACCTTTAGTAAGCAATCACCAGAAGATGCAGAGGCCATAGTTCGTGAGATGGTTATCGCCGACCATTCTAGTGGAGCAGGAGTCGATGCACATATACTCGGACGAGCTGAGCAGAACCCAGTCGCCACGGCGCAGTGGTTGGCTAATCTACCACCTTCCGACCCTCTCTATTCCGAAGAAAACAACTCGCGCTTGATGCAAGTCTGGGCGCAGAGCGACTCTATCGCTGCCTCCGAATGGCTTAGCCAAATGTCGGCAGGTCCGCTAAAAGATGCCGCTATCGACGGCTTTAGTAAATCCATTGAACGCTTTGAACCCGAAGCGGCGGCGATTTGGGCCAATTCCATTGGAGAGCCCAACCGCCGCCTGGAACGACTAGAAGCGACTGTGCGTAATTGGGCAAATAACCAGCCTAGCGAGGTACTGCAGTGGCTCGAGGGTACTGAAATAGAACCAGGACTCCGCGAGCAACTTATCAAAGAAATCCCTAGGAATTAGTTACTTTTCTGGAATAAACAGTAGCCTCCCTCGATAGACTAAGTGTCCTAAGCCTTCTCGATAAACGTAGCTGTCAAAGCCATCGGTATGCAACCACAGCTGCTGCACTTTTCTTACGAAGGATTCTTTCATTTGATAGTCATTAGCCCTCTTTAAATTCGAGGGCAACCAAACGAGCCCGCCCTCATGCAGGGCTCCAATATATTTTTCTGTAGTATCTCCAGTAGTCACCTCCGAACAAACTACGCCCTCTTCCACAAAAGTCCGCGACTTTGCTGTTTGCATACCACGATCGGTATCCGAAACTGATAGGCCGCGCAGCTGCCCATCCTCTATCCAATAACGCTGCTCCACGGGGAAGCTTTCGGTGAAATTCGTGGCCGGGGAATGAATCGTGTATTCGCCTATCCAGCGGCCCTCGTATTGCT
>CABXXS010000041.1 GCA_902516225.1 Puniceicoccaceae bacterium
GATTTTAACACCTCTATGGTGCGTGATTTTAACATCGTGCTAGTGAAAGAGTTTTTTCAAGCCTTTGCCAATGCGGCAGCTTGTAATTTGCACATTAAACTTGAATACGGCGAAGAGCCTCACCACGTAGCGGAAGCAATTTTTAAATGTTTTGCGCGTGCTCTGGACTCCGCGACTACAATTGATAGCCGATTAGGTGATTCACTTCCAAGTACCAAAGGTACACTCTCTGATTGAGTGTTAGTAGCTTTATTGGGCTTAACTCTTATCCTCCTTACTGCTTATATTTGTGTAGTAATTCGCTTGGAAGATGGCAGTCATCTGCAGGTCGCCTTGTCAGCCGATCTTGATGCTTATTGTCGCTGCGTAGATAATTACTAAGCGGGCATACCTCAACTACTATAGAGGCTGCATTAGGTTGCATAGCGATAAAGTCTCTAGCAGCACTTAAGTGTTCAGGATCTTTGCTGTAGACACCAGTGCGATACTTTTCACCAATGTCTGGTCCTTGCTGATTTAGACTCTTAGGGTCTATAATTTCGAAGAAGTATTGGACTAACTGCTTTACGCTAACGCTAGATGGGTCGAAATGTGTCTTTACGCATTCTGCGTAACCATCGTAGGGACCTATTAATTTATTGCTACTTCCGTTGGCTCTACCAGCCTCGGTTCTAACGACACCTGGTAAGTGACGTATGAATTCTTGCACACCCCATAGGCAACCGCCAGCTAGATAAATTTCTTCGATATTATTAGGAGAAATATTTTGCACGAATATTCGGCAGGTCAAAGTAATTGTATGGGAAGACGAAGCGCGGGCTTTTTACTACCATCAAACTCACGACCGACTACTATGCGCGCTGTCTTCTCGACAGGCATAGAGTAGCTACTAAGCTCATAATTATAGCGCTTGTACTTGGCTCTGGGATAGCGGAAATCAGTCGTACATTATCCATACCTATCGAACCAGAGAATTCGTCACCCAATGCAGAATATCCGGTGCTAGAAGCAATAAAGCGAAAGCCCTTTATATCTGATAAAGTTACTAGAAAAGAGTCTTGTCCAAACCCTCCATTAAAATCTCCCACACGTTGCATTTCAGACTCAAGGATATTAAAACTAGCACTTCCCCAACCACTTTCTGGTACGAATGTTGTGTATGTTGTACTCACCCACCAAGTGCCCGATGAAATCATAGGATTTGTAACATTAGATAAAGCTAAGCGTAGATACACAGTATCATCTGTGCTCCAGTTATTAAAGTCTAACTCAACCCGTTGAACTCCTCTTGCAATAAAATCACCCAACCAAGGATCACTTCCAATAAGGTTAGAATTAACAGGCCTACGAACTACCATTCTGTTCTGCAGAGTTTGACCACCATTTATATTAATTTCTTTACGCAGATATGAATTTCCTGCAGTTATCGCATCTATTGTACTAAGAGTAGAAGGAGCACCTCCTCCCCAATTATCAGTTTGTAATGTGAAATCGCTTACTACCTCAGTATAAGAGGATCCTAACAAGCAAGTAGAAGAACATGATAGGAGGGAAATAAGCGAAAATGTGTTAAATCTTTTTATTAGAGTTAACTTTGTCATCAACTATTGAGTATATTTAGAGGTGAATTCGGGCTAGGGTTAATAAAATCGATGTTGAAGTTACCCACATTTGGAATTACTGTGCTAAGTTCTGAGGATGGTACTCCATACCAATTGGCGAGTGTTGCCATGTAGCTGTCTACAGAGGTAGTTGGAAGGATACGCCCACGTCCTAAATCTGTAGAGCTATTATTTAGAGCAAGATCTGGATATTTTCCATATATCTCACCGCCATTGGCACTACCACTAATTATAAAGTGGTTACCTCCCCAAGCGTGATCAGAGCCACTTCCGTTGGAAGTTAAAGTACGTCCAAAATCGGATGCGGTGTAGAGAACAACATTATTTTGTATTCCCATCGCTTGAATTGCAGTCCAAAAAATTTCTATCGCTTCGTTGAGTTCTATGAAGAGGTTAGATTGTGGTGTTAATAATTCGTTATGATGATCCCAACCACCGCGTTCGACGAAGAATATTTGTCGGTTCATGCTAAGCGCGTCTTTTGCCTCCATGATTTTTGAGACCATAGAAAGACGTTTGTAAGTTTGAGTCTCGCCACTTATTACGCTCGGGTCAAAGGGTGTATTTAAACTATCTAGTGCAGACTTAAATGTAATTGAAGCTTCGATCGAATCTTGGTTAGCTTCAGCGAGTGTTTTAGAATATATGCCTTGGTAATGTTTTCCAAGTATGTCATCAACAGCTAATTGTAGTGTAGGGTCGTACGCGTAATCATTTAATTCTACAACACCACCAGGATCCGTCATATAGGGAACAGTAGTATTTCCAGATTGTAGTACATTCGCACCAGAGAGTGAAATATTCATAGAAATATTACTCTGTTGATTAGCATGTGACATAACTTCGGCCATGCGTCCTCCCCATCCTTTAGGACTAGAACCACGCACTTGTGGCACGAGTGTTTGCCAATGAATTTGGTGATCTGGGTGAGAAAAGAGCCCCTCAGGTAGAGGCTTAGAACCGTTATTGTATTGCACTAGTGAAGTAGGCTCAATCAGCGAACCTACATTACTAATGAAGGCTAGGTCTCCTTGGTCATATAGTGTTTTTAGATAGGGCAGGTCAGGATGAATTCCAAATTGGCTGTATCCAGATCCAGCTGGTGTATTTTGAAGTGAGGAAGTGATTTGGTGTAAATCTGATCTAGGTATCGCCAAACCACTTCCGCCAACACCTCCACGCACCTGCGAGTATTCATTGTAGGCACTTTGTTGCCTAGGAATGAGCATGTTAAAAGAGTCATTTCCCCCATTCAGAAATAAACATACTAGCGCTTTATAATCGGTAAAATTAGATGCGGAAGCTGCACCTGCAGTCAAGCGAAGTGATAGTAGAGAGGAAAGAAGAGAGGCTGTACCTACTGCGGCACAATTTGCCTGACCTATAAACTGCCGCCTCGATATTTTCTTTTTTAGATCCATACTAATATAAAATGTTAAATTCTGGTGTAAGAGTGATCAATCCAGCTATGTATTTAACCTTATCTATTCCTGTTAAATTAGAGTCGTTACCTGCTGTCCAAATAGTTGCTCGGTTTCCAGGAGTTAATCTACCTGCGCAAAGTACCATATCTAGGTGATCAATTAATGTAGTAGTATTTCCTGATAAATAACTCTCGTAATTAAAGTCTAGAACAGAGTCGACGAGATTACGCTGCCCGATATTTCCGTAATTTCCGCCAGCTATTCCATACTTGATTAGAGTGTTGATCCCATTTAACAACTGAAGTGAACTTACATCATTATGAATTTGAAATTCTGGAGCGTTGAGTGAAAAATCAGAAATTATTCCATTAGGTGCATAATCAGGGCGATAGTAGTTAAAAACTGAGGGTGACTCGTATGGCGCTTGTAAGATTGTATCTTGTAGATCCTTAAAATAGAGCCAACCGTAGGTTCTATTTGATGTCAGCCCAAAGGCCCGGGCAACATGTATTAACCTTATTAGAGGCTCTCTTAATTTGCCATGACTTGGATCGTATGCGAGGCTCGCTGATCGCGCCTCTGGGTGAAGTAAAACTGCTTTAATAGTAGCCTCCATGCAGCCTCGATTACCCGAGCCAGAACCTTCATAGAGGCCGTTTTTGAAGGCCATAGCGACTTCCTCTATGTAGGCAGGTGATGGGTTAGAGACCGTAAACCTTTGGATCATGAATCGCGCAAAAAAGGGCGGCACATTTTTATGACTGAAAAGATGGTCTAATAATCCTGCTACGTCATTTCTGACTCCATTCCCGTTTTGGTTGAATGGGCCTAGTGTGGTACCATCTAGAAGAGTCTTAGCTGTGAAATCGTGCCAGTTCTGTTGAACTCTCATCGGATCAATATAATTGTTACTTAGCTCTTCTATATTAGTATTCGGGCCGCGACTTTGAGGTCTGCGCATACCCGTAAAAACTTTTGCAAATTCAGAAATATCATCATTGTCATAGGTAGGTATAGCATCGCCGTTAGAATCCAACTCTAGAGTACCATCTTCATTGAGTTCCCATAGACCGATAGTGAAAAGCTGCATGACTTCGCGCGCATAGTTTTCGTCTGGGTAAGTCCCTTGACTAGGATTAGCTTTCCTATTTTCGATATGAGATAAATAGTAACCCATATGTGGGCTCCAGGTTACCTCATCTAATATTTCCCTAAAATTACCAAATGCATTCCTTGTAAAAATATCATAATAATTTAGCCAGCGTTCCACTGCTTGTGGCTGATTATTCCCTAATTCGGCAACGACAAAATATTGTGACAGCGCCCATGCGACTCGTTGGCGTAATTGGTCAGGAGCATCAATGGCAGCTTTATACCAAATCATTTGACGCGTATCATTAACAGGATAGTTGATGTCGTATCTGTTTAATCGATAAGGTGCGTTGCCAGTCCCTGGTATGTGCGCTAGACAATTATCAACGTGTAACCCTATCATAGGTCTACCAGCCCAATCAAACTCGTATGAATTTGTAGGCCAGTCAGGATGATTTTCGTCGATCACACTACCGTTAATATCAAATAAACCGCCGTATCCTGGTAATGGATTAGTCCAGTCTGTTCTATAAATGGTTTGCCCACGACTGAATGCAAACTGTTGTCCGTATGCCGCGTTGTGCCCCACCTCGTTGGGAAGCCGGTTAGGCGATGCAGATTCATCAATGTAATCTGGATCGCTACGTTCTCGCCAGTAAGCACGATGGTAAAAGGGAGTAATAGCAATTTGTGTATCTATCCAAGTTTCAAAATCTCCTGGAGAACCAAATGAATTTGAGCCTACATTAGGAAAGTTATAAATTTCAGATCGTGTTGGGCCGAAAGTAGCCTGCATCAAAAAACGAGATGCCAATTCTGTATTAGAAATTGCGTTTGTTGTGCTGGACGAGCGCTTTCGGTAGTAACCCTCCTCACCAGCAGGTAATGACATAATTTGATCTGTGCTTCCTGCCACTGCGCTAAGAGCATATGCGTGAGGGTAGATGGTTTCCCACTGATCGTTGTAGTTTCTAGCTAATGGAATCCAATTGTCTAAATCACTAGAAAATTCGATAATTTCGATTGGATCTATTTTATCCTTAAGCAGAAGCTCGGCTTCTGCCCCAAATAGTGTAACATCAAAAGAACTTGTATTTGCAAAGGAGTAAAAAGGAGCAAGAAGGGATGCGCCTAAAAGGGTAGTATAAAACAAAAAATGTATGGGGTATTTAATAATAATTATAATATGAAAATTTTTACTACTATTGCAAATTAATTATCTTAATACAACAGCGAGGATACTCGTTACAGCGCATAAGCTAAATAAATACGAACAAAGCGATAATTAGAATATAAATCGACCTAAGAGGCAAAATGTTGCATTTGGTTCTTTTAAAAGACAAATCCGATGCCAAAGCGGAGATTATCTCCGTTACAATGGTCTGGTTCACGGGTGCTAACTTCAGAAATAAAATCATGCTTGAATTCGATACGAGTGTGCACTCGATCACTCCAGCGCCAATATATCGCTGGTCCAGATGAAATCGAAAATGCGTCGTGGTTGTCCCATTTTATATCTGTTTCAATGAGTAAAAGCGTGCCATCAGTTGGCTTCCAGCCTAAGTCTATGGTCCAGCCCCACTCGGAGGGCTCCTTGTTTCCGAAGATCCAAAATTTTGCACCGGTTGATAAAAACCATCTATAACTCTCGGTTTCATAGCCAATTGATATCCCTGTCCCCCAGACTCGATCAGGAACTTGGTATTCATTCTGTTTTTTTCCAATTGGTATTCGGACTTGAGGTGCGAGTGTCCAAGATCCGGAGCGGGCAGCTAAATTGAAGTATCGTTTTAGGGGTAGTGCGATCGTCATGTCACCTAAGCCTTCATATTCTTGGACTTCTTTTGTCCCTCCTAAGCCGATTTGTTCTCTGCGTGCGTCGCTTATGTATGGCAATTTAAAGGTCATACGGATTGAACGATCCCATGTATAGACAGCTTCCAGATGGAGCTTATTGATGTCTTCGGTGAGGCCCGAACCGATGACTCGATCTCCTTGTTTGAGATCGCGTCGGTGTATGTGCTCCGTTATAAGTTGGAAGCCATATCCTCCGTCCCAGCGCGGCATCATATTCATGATCGGTTGGTCGGCACTTGCTAGTGTAGGTATTGCTAGAATGCCGGTAATGAAGATGTAACGAAACCTATGTTTGAGATCTATCACTACTCCTCATAAAAGCTTTGGACTTGTACGACCTCACCAATTGTTTGATAATAATGCGTAGTCTCATAGCCTGCCTTATCGATAGCACCTATGATTTCTTGAATATTTGGCAGGAATCCCTGCTCAAAAGCAACTATTAGCAATTGGTTCTTGGCGTCTAGGAGAATCCCATCGTCTAATTTATTCCTATCAATACCGTCTAGTTTTTTAACATGGATGCGTAATCCAATAGCGCAAGAGGAGCAGACAAGGCCTTTGGAATAAAAGGCCATTTGATTGGGATTTCCTGATAAGTGAGATTGAGCACTTTCTAAGCGCATCTCAGAGCTAGCGACTGAATATTGTGTCAATGCACTGAGATTAGTCAATGCACCAAAAAGTAGGAAACCTAATGATAGTAAAATATTCATAATAGTTTAAGTTGGATTAGGGAATTTTAAACGCAAATGTTTTACTAAAATTGATTATATATTTTAAAATAAGAATTAGCTTTGTTTAGTTCTAGTATCTTTTCTGAGTCCAGGTAGGAGAAAGAGTAATCCAAAGCCGATAAATAATCCAAACCATACAGATACCCCATATCCCAAGGGTAGGAAGCCTACTATGAGCGCCACTGTTGCTGCGATTAACGCAAAAGGCAGCTGAGTGCGCACATGATTTAGCGGTTCAATTTCAGTTGCAATAGAAGCGACAATGGTGGTGTCCGAAAAAGGGCTGCAATGGTCGCCAAATACAGCGCCGCTGAATACCGCGCCGATCGCTGCTACGATCATAGTATCACGCTCCGCATCGATACCCTCGCATAGCGAAAATATGACTGGAATAGCTAGTGGCATGAGCACGCTCATCGTCCCCCAAGAGCTTCCTGTGGAAAAAGAGATCAGTGCACCTAACAAAAAAATGCCTGCCGGAAGTAAGGATAAAGGGAAGCGCCCTTGAAGCGATTCACTTAGCCAAGAAGCCGTGCCTAATTCACTTATGGCTGCTCCTAACATCCAGGCTGCGATTAAAATACAGACGGGTCTAGCAATCTCTCGCACTCCTCTAAAAAAGACGCTATAAACGGGCTTTTTTCTATATTCAACGCTCCCAGTAATGGAGTAAGTAAAAGCTGCGAAGATCGTAGCTAGTACACTCGAAGCAATTAAAATATGGGGCACATAGATTTCAGCTCGGCCGTAGGCCTCGGCAATTTTGTTTAAATTTATAGGTAGGATCGAATCAGATCCGACAAAGTATGTTAGAATTGGGACAAGTAGTGTTAATATCGCGATTGGTATCAATGCTAAGGACCAGTTATTGCCGAGGTCTTCCTTCCTGTCGTATTTAATGGGTGCTAGTTGCGCTTTGGCTTCTACTTCGCCCATCGGGCCAGGATTGTATTCGCGCAAAACGCAAATTAACGCTAAAGCTAGTGCAAACCAGCAGTAGTAGTTCGTAGGTAGGGAGCTAAAAAAGTAGCTATACGGGCTTACATCATTTTGACCGGCAATACGGAAGCCTTCTCGTATCATAGAAAGTTGGAACGCGATCCATGTGGAGATAAAAGCAAGGCAGGCTACTGCAGAGCCAGTAGTATCGGCAAGGTAGGCTAATTTTTCGCGGGATACACCGCAGCGATCTGCGGCTGATCGTAGAAGCCGCCCTAAAAGCATAGTGTTTGCCAAGCCGTCGAAAAATACGAGTAGTCCGAAGCCCAATACTGTAGTTTGCATCCGCTTACGGGGCGCACGCCCTGAGCCAAGTAAACCTCGGACTAGCCCTTGTAAGCCTCCGCTAGCTTCTAATAGGGCGACAAAGCCACCAAGAATAAGAGTAAAAAGTATCGCACTAATTTTCCAAGAGGAGCTAAAAATTGGATAGAATTGACCGTATATAAACTGTTTTATCGAATCTACTAATGAACCATCTGCTAATAATATCGCTCCACAACTCGCGCCCACTAAAAGCCCAACCAGAGCACTCCGAGATAAGATCACGACCGATAGTGCGACAAGGCTGGGCCATATCGCACGTGAGGCACTTTCTGAATCAGCTAGCCATAAACTGATCGTTAAAAGTAAGGCTGATAGGATGCCTGTACATATCCAACGATTTTGTAGATCAATTTGCACCATAGTAGATTGCTACTATGCAAGTGCATGTCCAGTCTATGAGTTGACTTTGATGCTACGCTAATTATTCTAACTCCTGAAGATCGGGATAATGTGCCGCTTCCAAATATTCTCCGTTACATTCTTAGCGATAAATTTTTCATTTTCCTTAAGCGCTTCAGTGTAGGCCTCACCCATTTCTGCGGCAATTTTGAATCCTACGTGAATGAGTTGCCGAAAGTTTTGGTTGTACTCAGATTTACTCTGTTCGTGCCTTAGTGTATGCACGTACTTATCGGAGTCCCAAGTGCTCACTTCCTCTGGTGTTGGTAGCACGGACTTATCGATATCAATGACGCTTTCATAAGGCGCAGTTAATTCGTCAAATCGGTCGTATGCCCCTGCGTAGATTTCTTTGGCTATCGAGAGAGCTTCGCCGCCAGCTTCAGCTAGGCCAATGACCTCTTCTAGCCAAGTAGTACCAGCAGTTTTGACGTGTAGTCCTACATCATGTTTGGCTATCAGCTTATTTATTATCGGATAGATGGAGAATTTATCTGAACCAGAGTGCACGCTAAGTTTTAATGTATCCGGAAGGTCAAATT
>CABXXS010000042.1 GCA_902516225.1 Puniceicoccaceae bacterium
GAATAGTAGTAGGGAAATCTAAATAACATCGTTTATTATACATGTTTATACCCACAAAACAAGCTGCACGCAATTCTTTGGAAAGTTTTATCCCAAAATGCGGAAGTATTTATGCAGCCTATCGTAACTACGATAGAGAGGATACATCTAATTCAACGGTCTCAAGGATCTCTCCCTGGATCCGTAATCGTACTCTCCCCGAGTGGGAAGTAATTGATGCTGTGCTCAAAGAACACTCCGCTACAGCGGCATCTAAGTTTATTGACGAAGTACTTTGGCGAACCTACTGGAAAGGATGGCTTCAATTGCGACCCTCAGTTTGGGAGGCTTACCAGCAGGACCTTACAAAATTATGCGAGTCATATTCCAATCATAGCAAATATACAAAGGCGATTGAAAGTCGTAGTGGGATAGACTGCTTTGACATTTGGAACCGTGAATTAATAGATAACAATTATCTGCACAACCATGCAAGAATGTGGTATGCCAGCATCTGGATACACACCCTCAAACTCCCATGGCAACTAGGCGCTGACTGGTTCTTAAGGAATCTTTTTGATGGTGATCAGGCATCAAATACACTTAGTTGGCGTTGGGTTGCAGGTCTACATACAAAGGGGAAAAGCTACCTTGCTAGGCGGGATAATATTTTAAAATACACAGAAAATCGCTTTAAAGTCGATGTAGCGCTAGCCAACGAAGCTATTGATGTAGAGCAGGTCGATCACCCATCCCCTATTATCCTAGAGGAGTTTCCTCCTATCCCAAAAGGAAAAAGGCTGGGTATACTTATTACTTTAGAGGATCTTAGTGCAATCGATTGGCTAGATAAAAAGGCTGGTTCAGTCGCACAAGCCGGCTACTTTCCTTTAGATGCTTACAAGAAGCATAACATGGCACCCTCGGTGATTAAATTCCATCAAGAATCCATGATAAATCAGATGGATAAAAATATCCCGCTCTTTACCGACCAAGACGCTGCAAAGGTCCTCGAATGGATAAAAGCAGAAAGCCTTGATGGTATAATAATTGCGGAGCCTCCTATTGGTCCCACCCAGGCGAGCCTCAAATCATTAGTCACTTCCCTCGAGCCAGCAGGAACCATATGTTACTGGGCAAGGCACTGGTGGGACGCAACTCTCTATCCTTACGCTACCCACGGGTTTTTCCGTTTTAAAAAAGCGATACCATCCGCTATTTCTCAGCTAAAAGTTAATTTATTAAAGTCTAAGCAGCAAAGCTTAGGTATATAGCAATCACCATTATTACTAAAATAAAGCTAGCAAGCTTGGCGTGCTTCCAAGGAGTTAAGTCAATTGACGTATTATTTTCTAATTTCCAGGCCGTTGCGCGAGGAGATACAGCACCCCATAGGAGCATGAGAGAAACTATAAATACAAAAACAAATCCTAAGAAGTGAAAATTATAGACGAATAATCCATCAAAGAATGCACCAGCGCTCGAATTAAAGTATTTGATGGGGATAAGTATTAGGCCTACTAAAAGCCCCCAAAAGGCAGCCGAGGAAGGCACTCTCCTGTTTAGCATCCCGACCACGACGACTGCAAAAATTGGAATGAAGTATATAGCGTTCATATCCTGTAGATATGCGAAAATGCTTTCCTGTCCCTTCAGAAGAGGCGCAACAATCATTGAAGCTATAGCTATGAATACGACGAAGATCTTAGCGGCTCGCACCATTTTCTGTTCAGATCCATCTGGATTAATAACGTGCTGGTAAAGTCCAATACTAAAAAGAGCCGACGTGCTATTTAGTGCTGCATTAAAAGAACTAAGAATAGCGCCTACCATAACTGCAGCAAAAAACCCAGTTAAATGTTCTGGGAGCACCTCCCTGACAAGAACTCCATATGCCTGATCGTTACCGATGCCATCACCAGCAAACAAGTGAAAAGCAATTATGCCCGGTATCACCAGATAAATTGGCCCCAAGAGCTTAAGTGAAGCAGTCAAAAGTACGCCTTTTTGGCCTTCCGATAAGCTACTGGCACCGAATGTTCTTTGAATGATTTGCTGATTGGTACACCAATAGAAAAGATTCAAGAGGGCTACTCCTGTAAACAAAGTGCTAAAAGGCACACTACTTTGAGAACTACCAATTGAATTTAGACGCTCCGGATTTAGCTCTTTTAATTGCCGCCATCCCTCTAGGACACCCCCTCCGTCAGAGACTGCATTCAAAGCGAACCAAACAATCATAAAACCACCGACTAAAAGTCCAATTCCATTGATAGTGTCTAGCACAGCAAGTGTACGGAGACTACCTAAGCGAGAGTAAAGCAAGCCCATTGATCCAATTAAAATTACTGTACCCCAGAGTATTGCAGTGTCCGCCTCCATGCTAAAACCGATAACACTCACAGGTTCTTCAATGCCAGTTAAGGCCTGTAAATCCAGCATCTGCGAGAGCCCAACCGCACCAGAATAGAGTATAATAGGTAGAAGCACAAAAGCGTATGCCAGTAAAAATACCATATTAGCTAAAGACTGCGTACGCTTATCGAATCGATTTTCCAGAAATTGTGGCACTGTTGTAATGCCAGATCGCAGAAATCTGGGTAGAAAGAATAGAGCCATGAGGACAAGTGCAATGACTGCCACCACCTCCCAAGCCATAACAGAAAGACCATCCTTAAAAGCAGCTCCGTTTAATCCAACCATCTGCTCAGTCGAAAGATTGGTTAGCAGCAAAGAACCTGCGATGATAGGAAAAGTTAGAGAGCGCCCGCCTAGAAAAAAGCCATCCGATGTCGACTTCTCATCACGCCGTGTAATAAGAAATGTTAGGTATGCGGCAAAAAGAGTGAAAGCTAGGAATGAGATCAGTGTCATAATTACATTAGGTAAAAATAGTTCTTAGAGGTCGGACAAACAGTCTGCGCTAAATATTGTAATTCCAAGCAAATTTTGGTGGATAAAATGACTTAATCACTGACTAATTCCGCCATAAAAGATGCCGATCCAGCATAATAAGGTGAGAAATCCATCTGTGAATGGAATTTTTTCAATGGGAAAGGCGAATCCTCAATAAATGTCCAAGTCAAACCAACGGAGCGGCAAAGAGCATAAGCTGCTGCGATATCCCAGACCTTCACCCTGTAATCTATCACCCCAGTCAAATATCCTGTTGCTACATAGCTTGCAGTAAGTGCACCACTACCGATGCAACGAACTCGATATTTAGCTAATAGACCAACGAGAGGTTCCAACTGTTTTAAAGACATGGGGAAGTGCAGACCTATCATAGTTTGCGCATCAGCGACCATAGCATCTCGATCAATTTTCTTTTGATCACTCAACAAGCCGTGTCCAGGCCCGCCTTCAAGAATTTCCTTCGAGCTATGATCATATATGAATCCGTAGATTGGTTCGCCATTAAACAAGAGTGCGAGAGAAATTGCACAGAAAGGACAACCAAGCGCATAATTATTTGTACCATCGATTGGATCAATTATCCAAGCGAAAGGCGAAGTAAGTGTTTGCTCCTCATCCAAAGGACTAGCCTCCTCACTGCAGTAGTCGTCTGCCGGGAAGTCTTTACGAAGCTCAGCGAAGACTTTTTCGGAGATGGCAAAATCGGCGAAAGTTACTCTTGTATCATCTTCCTTCCACTCGCTGATAACTTCACCGAATTGGCGCATAAAGAACGCGATCTGATTTTTAATAGCCACCCTGCCTGCATTGATACGATGCCTGACTTGGTGATCTATTTGGGATTTGGCTTGTCTATTCATTTCATGGCCGAAACCTACCTGCGATAGGTATTTCGAGTGTCTTTTCGAGCTCCTTAATACGCTCTAAAATAACACCTTTTTGGGCGTAAGGGTCATCAGGCAAGTCGATATATAAGCTTTTAAGAAACTCGTAAGCATCTGAGTTCAAACCTTGCTTTCGGAGTAATTCGGCATGAATACGTGCAGCATAAAAAGGGGCACCGTCCTGTTGCGATGCTAAGAGAAACCATTCAGCCGCACTGGCATCATCTTTTAAGCGATTGAGATAGATCTGGGCCTTCTCCAGATAAAAATTTGCATTATTTGGATGAAATATTAGCGCTTTTTCAATTAGCTCAAAAGCTTGTTCAGCTTGTTCGAGGTCTATTACTCGCTGACGAATTTCAGATACTCTACCATAACCACCCTCTTTACTTATGCGCCAGTTGGGTACATCGTAGGCCAGCATACGAGACGCATTCGTCCAGAAAAATACAGGTCGTGGGTCTATCGCCGTTACTAAACGGATCATAGCATCGAGTTTTGCTTGGTCACGACGTTCCCAAAAAAGATTAGCTCGAATCCAAAGGAAGTCAGCCAGAATCGCCCTAAAGCCACCAAATACACCTATGACTAGGCCTTGTCCTAATGCACCTTCAATAACCTCGAGGTTCATTTCTGACTGCCCTACTCGAATAACACGCCATGCGGGCATCTCTAAAGGCCGAGCAAGTAAACCGATAAGCACCAATATCAGAAGAGCGCTTAAAATCCGCCCAAAACGCTGTACTAGCGGATTTTGGAAGTTAAACACAATTAAATTTCTCTCCTATGAAAGTTCACTTGCGCGAGTAGGACAAAAGATGCGCAGTAGATTAAAGCGTATGCCGAGACTTGGATAATTGTTGCGGCAGGAATAACACTATTAGCATTAAAGACTAGTTGATCTCCGATATTGAAGATTTGAAAATTCGGAAAGACTAATCCTAATAACATAACAAGAAAACGCTCCCAACCAGCCTCCATTAAACTGTATACATCGCGAGCAATATACTGCAGTTGGCAAATGATTAATACGAAGAAAGAAACTATAATAGTGTAGAGATTAGTATTTGAAAAGCTAGCGACGAATAATGTGATGGCTGAGAGTATTCCAAATTTCATCCATTGTAGAAAACCAAAGAGAAAGACATCGCTATAGCGAATAAGAGAGCCTTCCAAAGACAAGTCGTCACCGATGCGTTGAATTAAAGAGATCTCTCTCCAAAATAGAATAATACTAAGGACCAGAGTAATCACACTGGTGAAGCAAAGTAAAAGAATATAAACTCCTAGGAACTTACCGGTTAAAAACTCAATCTTATGTACGGGCTTAGCTAGCAGAGTAAGAGCAGTGCGATTCTCTATCTCATTAAAAAATAGCTGTGCGGTCGCTGTGATTGATAGAATCGAGCCAAAAAAGAACAACGCTCCAAAACCAAAATCTACTATGAACTTCAACTCACCTGTTCCAAAATCAAACTGCTGTAAAAAAGTAGAGCTGCCAACTAGAGCCACTGATATAATTAATATGGAACTAAAAAACTTTTGGCGTACTGCCTCTAAAAATGTAGTCCCCGCTATTAAACGAATTCGTGCGAATGAGCTTATTATATTCATCATTCTATCGACTTATTGGTAATCTCTTCGTGCTCTGCTTCACGCTGATGAACTTCTCTCAAAAAATAAGCATCTAGACTTAGGCGTGGTTTCTCTACTCTAGATAGGCGCCCACCTTGGTCTTTAATTGCGTTTTCAACCGCGATACGACCTTTTCTACTAAGCCCTTGTACAACTAGTGAATCGGTATCGTCTTCTTCCACAAGTTCTTCAATACGTCCCTCCCGAATAAGCTTTCCTCGATGTAGGATGGCTACTCGGTCACAGAGACCTTCGATTTGCGCAAGTAAGTGAGAGGAAAGTAAGATAGTTTTACCACGATGTTTTAGTTCACGAACGATTTCTGCGATTGCAGCAGAGCCAAGAGGATCGACCCCAGCAGTCGGTTCGTCTAAGATCACTAGATCCGGATCATGCACTAATGACTGCGCTAAACCGATTCGCTGAAGCATACCTTTAGAATAAGTGCCAACTCTACGGTTAGCTGCTTCTGTCATGCCAACTAGTTCTATCACATCGTCCACTGAATCGTCGATCTCGGATAGATCTATCATGCAAATACGCGCATAATAACGGACGAGTTCACGACCTGTAAGATAGCGATAAAAATAAGGTGCCTCAGGAAGGAAACCAACACTTTTTCGCGCAGCTACTCGCATACTTGGTTGCCCGAAAATTTCACAATCCCCCGAAGATGCTTTAAGTAAACCGAGTATTATTTTAATCGTTGTACTCTTACCTGAACCGTTCGGTCCAAGTAATCCAAAGATTTCATTTTTACCTACATCAAGGCAGAGATCATCGACTGCTCGGAGTTTTAGACCACGAATTCCAACAGAAAAATCTTTAGTCAAATTTCGAATGTGGATTGCAGGGTTATTCATAACATTGATTAGTGTTTAATTGTGAAACTTTGATACAATCGTGCGCCCTTTACAGTTTCAATTTCACTTTTGCGTACATAACTTTTAAGGTCAGACTCCACTTCTGCCTGAAAGGCGATCACTTCATCTTCGGCTCCCTCCGCATAAAGATGCACTCGGCCATCTGCAAGATTGTGAATAAAACCCGTTACTTCGAAGCCTTTAGCTACACATACAGTCTGGTAACGAAAACCGACCCCTTGAACATGGCCTTCAAACCAACAATTAAGCTGAAAAACGCTAATACTCATAAAAATTAAAAATTAATATATTCTAGCTATTTGCAAGTGCATTAGAGGCTTAGTAGAATAACCTATCTAATACAATTACACTCTACTTCATTAGAAAGTAATTAGTTCTATTTCACTTAACGGATTCTAATAATTTAAATGTATAAAAAATTACCACGAAAAAAAATCTATGATTGGGCTTATTGAAAACTCTAGTAGCGCACCCAAGGAGAGAGGTTCTCTCCTAAAGCTAGTCGAAAGTATATTCTGCCGAGGCGGCTACTTAGAAAGTATTCTGGCGCTCGATCATCGCCCAGAACAAGCAACCATGGCACAATCAGTAGCAGTGTCACTTGAGTCGAATGAGCCCTTGCTCTTTGAGGCAGGAACCGGAGTAGGTAAGAGCCTAGCGTATCTAATTCCTGGTATTCTCCACTCGGTAGACAGCGAGCGACCATTTATTATTTCTAGTTATACCATTAGTCTACAGGAACAACTACAGCAAAAAGATTTAAAGATTTGCCGGAAGCTATTTGAGCTAGTCCCAGCATTACAACGTTACGGTACATTCAAAACTGCACTTATGATAGGCAAAAGTAATTACTGTTGCAGCAAACGATTGAGTAATGCGCTCACGCAAGCTAAAGCTGACAAGCAAGCGGAACTCTTCAAGAATGACGAAAAGGCAGACCTATCCCGTATCGCGCAATGGCACGCAGTAGCAAAGAACGGAGTTATTCAAGAAATCTCTCCATCCCCACTACCCGAGTTATGGGATTCGATAAATGCTGACAGTTCCACATGCTCTAGAAAGAACTGCGATCCTTCGACCTGCTTTTACCAACGTGCCCGCAATCAAATTCGCTCCGCTAATTGTGTAATCGTAAATCATAGCTTACTTTTCTCTCTCATTAATGCAGGCATGCAGCCTGAAGGTAACACACCAGGCATATTGTTATCCGATGACTTCGTGGTACTCGACGAGGCTCATCGAATATCTGACATAGCCACTGATCACTTCGGAGTTCACGTCAGTTCCTATGCACTAGAACGCGCACTCAAGCGCATATACAATCCGCGCAGCAAACGTGGGATTCTCAGAATACATGGCCAAACCCAAGACCTGAAATCAGTATCTAATGCGATCGATGCATCACATGAATTCTTCCGCCTTTTAGAGGAAAACTTCCTCGACAAGAAGTCGATCCAACGCGTCTACGAACCCGACTGCTGTGATAACATAATTTCAGGACCGCTAAAAGAAGTCAGCGAACGCCTTGGCGCACTTATACAAAAAAACGATAAAGAAAGCGTGCAAGATGAGCTTCGTGATCACCGGCGCCGTATCCTTAGCTACCTTGATGCTATCAGCGGCTTCATTACATTCACCGAAGAAGACTATGTGCAATGGCTCGAGCGGGGAGGTAAGGCTGGCCAAAATATCACTTTAAGAAGCGCCCCACTTAATATTGCGCCATATCTTAGGGAACATATTTTTCGTCGGCACACAAGCGTAGTACTCACCAGCGCTACACTCTCTGATGGCATAAATATGGATACCTATAAAGAGAAGGTCGGCGCACAGGCAACCGAGTCCGAAATCTTGTATTCACCTTTTGACTATGAAAAAAACTGCCACATTTATATAGCCAGTGATGCTCCTCAACCTGAAATAGGCCAAGGACGAGTCGACCTTGATTACCTTTCTAATATGGTCTGCTGGTGCGCTCGCCGCGTCGAAGGTGGCACATTAGTTTTGTTTACAAGCCACTACGATTTACGAAAGGTCCGTGAGCGCACCGAGGATTTTTTCAAAAAAATAGAACGCCCTCTTTTTACTCAAGGTGACAAGATGGCGCGCTCAGAGATAACAAGGAAATTCACCGACGCGGGCAATGGAGTGCTTTTTGGCACTGATAGTTTCTGGACAGGGGTCGACATACCGGGCCCAGCGCTCTCACAGGTGATAATCGCTCGACTCCCATTTGAAAGTCCCGGACACCCAGTGAGTGAAGCTCGAAGCGAATACATTCGTGCGCGGGGTGGTAATCCATTCTCTGAGATGACAGTACCAGAAGCACTAGTTAAATTTCGTCAGGGTATAGGTCGCCTCATACGCCGTAAAAAAGATATCGGAAACATTATCGTACTAGACTCTCGGATTCTAAATAAATCTTACGGAGTGCACTTTCTTGAAGCTTTACCAGTTAAGCAGTATGAGCGATTTACTCGCGAGAATCGCGATAGTGTATTCGTAAAATTAAACTAATGAAATAAGTGGAGAACAAAATTAAAAAATCAGACATTTTTCAGTCTAAGG
>CABXXS010000043.1 GCA_902516225.1 Puniceicoccaceae bacterium
ACCAGTCCTTTGGCTGCCATCGCACCAATAATAACTTTATTAATTCTATTATTACGACCAGTAGCCTCAGCATTTAGCCAACTGCCCTTGGTTTCTTTAACTACTTGCTCTAGATTAGGTTGAGTTAGCTTTCTCTCGTGTGGAATACACCCGATGAGTGGTATGTCCATACGACTTAGTGCGATACCACAATACCTCTTAATCATATCAAGCTTTTCGGGTTCAACTTTATTTATGATCGCTCCGATTACTTGGACGCCAGCAGCTTCAAATACAGCCTTATTTAAGGCAATTTCATCAATTGGCCGTCCGATGCCGCCACTGGCTACAATAATAACCTTAGCGTTAAAACATTTCGCTACCTCAGCGTTAGAGAGGTTGAAGACAGCACCGACACCCGCATGCCCAGTTCCTTCAGTGATAATGTAATCCTGCTCAAAAGCTGCTCGGTCGAAAGCTCGGCACATTCTATCTATTAATATGCTCTGGTGATCTTCGGGCTCATCTAAATAATCACGTGTGAAACTGGGATGAATTGTAATCGGGCTCATCGCTTGGATGGGAGTTTTTACATCAAAAACCTGATCTAATAAGACGGAGTCTTCATCAATATTATATCCATCGACTTGAACAAAGCGCTGGCCTACTGGTTTAATAAAGCCTACTCGCTCAGTTTTACTGCGCAGTGCGGAGAATAGACCCAAGGTCGTAGTGGTTTTCCCGTCATTCATGCGGGTAGCTGCTATAAAGATGCGCTTGGTAGTCTTATTGCGCGGAGCAATTAAAACTTCCTTATCATCTTGTTCGGTGAAATCTCTTAGAGATTTTGGCATAGAATAGTCTAAAAGAATGCAGGCGTTTACCTATGGATTAGATCTTAGTAACATCCTCATTAAGATCCTCGCAGTTATCGGTAGGGTAGAGTAGCTTATGGTCAATCGATTGTGATGCAACCATCACAGCGGTGCCGAAAATATCACTGGCTGTAGCACCTCGGCTAATTTCTGCAGCTGGTTTAGATAGTCCTGTTAGTATTGGACCGTAGTTACGAGCACGGGTTAAAGTGTCTACTAGTTTAGAAGCGATATTAGCGGAGTGTAGATCTGGGAATATGAGGACATCCGCTAAGCCGGCTACAGGCCCGTCGACTTTTTTTGTCTTAGCAGTTATGGGATCGAGCGCAGCATCCACCTGTAATTCTCCATCTATCTCCATCGGTAGTCCTAAAGCGAAGGCTTTTTTACGGGCCATTTGCGTAGCTGCCTTCATTTTTGCTACAGCAGGGTTTTTGCTTGTTTTACTTTTACTAGAGTAACTAAGCAGAGCCACATGAGGCTTCTTATTAGTTAAGTGGAAACGCAGTGCAGCGGTCGTTATTGCAATATCAGAGAGTTGCTCGCTTGTTGGATCGGGCACTACAGCACAATCGGCGAGGAAAAGCTCACGGTCTTTTCCTGTGTCCTGGTCCTCAAGATCAAAAATATTTAGTGAGGACATGGTCGAGACTTCAGGAAGTAGTGGAATAATTTGAAGAATAGGGCGTAGAGCGCTGGAAGCAGTGCTCGTAGCACCAGAGACCAATGCATCAGCTTGGGCAGTCGCAAGCATCATAGTAGCAAAATAATTAGTGTCTGCTAAATATTGTTCTGCATCTTTCTCGTTAAGATTACTAAAACGGCGTAAGCCTTGGAATTGCTTAACGAATCCGTCCCACTCATCGCTTAGGGCGGGTTCGATGATACGAATGTGCTCTAAATTAATATTCAGCTTTTCGGCGTTAGATTTGATCTTTGCGCGGTCGCCTAGCAGGATGGGCACCCCTAAACTGTTCGAGGAAAATTGTCGGGCAGCCTGTAAGATACGAGGATCGCTTCCCTCGGGAAAGACGACGCGTTTCGGATGGCGCTTTAAGCGAACAGTAAGTTTTGAAATTAGTGACATAATGAAAATATTCTTCTGGCTGGAGTGCTTACCCCAGAGTATGAATTAAAGGAGTAAGATTAAGAGGACTAAATATACATTTGCCAAAGCTTTTCGAGCGGTAGTTTCTTATCTATTAGCAAGAATAACTTTTCGCTCCTTCCTGTAAACAGATGCTGCAGAATTTTAAAAACATAGCCGTGGTCAGTTTTTCGACTGTAGGCTCCCGCTTACTCGGTCTACTACGTGATGTTCTGGTATTTGCTACATTGGGAGCCAGTCTCTGGAACTCAGCCTTTATTTTGGCTTTTACATTGCCCAACCTCTTCCGTCGTTTACTTGGGGAGGGCGCATTAACTTCCGCAGTAGTACCACTCTTCTCTGACATCTTAGAGAAAAAAGGCCGTACGGGCGCATTTGGTTTTCTGAATCAGGTTTTACTTCGCCTCTTTCTAGCACTCTTGCTAATTGTTGGCTTTGGTATGTGTACCCTTGCTTGGGCGGGTGATAGTGACTGGATGCCGCAACGATGGGCACTCGGTACTAGTTTAGCAGTATGGCTTTTCCCTTATATGTTATTAATCTGCCTCGCTGCGATTATTTGCGCAGGGCTTAATCTAATTGGTCGTTTTGCGACTGCCGCATTGACTCCAATAGTACTTAACCTCGCGATGATAATCGCGCTAGTCGCTGGTATGTGGCTTGATGCACAAGCATCGCACATTGTTTACTGGCTTTGTGCGAGTGTGTTAATAGGAGGCTTACTGCAGTTACTTCTACCCTCTATTGATCTCGTGCGGCAAGGGTGGCGTCCTCGCTTGGTTGCCCAGAGTGACACTGCCATGAGCGAGCTCTGGAAACTTTTTTTGCCCGGTCTTATGGGGGCTGCCATTTTGCAGACTAATATCCTAATATCCCGACTGTTGGCCTTTTCGCTTGATGAGTCTGCGGTCTCCGTACTTTACTTGGCCAGCCGACTGATGGAGCTTCCACTCGGTGTATTTACAATTTCAGTTGCTACAGTATTTTTCCCCTTATTAGCAAAAGCGCTCTCCACTGGAGACGATCAAGCCTTCTCCTCTTCTTTTCTTCAGGGCTTGCGGTTAGTCGTTGGTATTTCGTTGCCGGCAGCTGTTGGACTATGCGTTTTGGGCGAACCGATTATTGAGTGCCTTTTTCACTGGGGTGCTTTCAATCAGAGCGATGTTACAAGCACCGTGCCACTTTTGGCTATTTATGGTATCGGCCTTCCATTTTACTCAATCGCTACTTTCATAACACGCGGGCTACATGCTAGTAAGGATATGATTACTCCCGTACGCGTCGCTGTGTATTGCCTAACAATTAACCTATTAGTTGGTATAATATTAATGCAGTTCATAGGTGCCGCAGGATTGGCGACTGCCAATGTCTTGGCCGCTATCGCACAAAGCTATTTGCTTTGGCGGGCACTGTCCTCGAGGCATGAGGCTTTAAATATTAGCGCTATATTTCCAGAACTCTCTAAAGTTATTCTTGCTGGTGCGGTTATGGGCACCACTTGCTTACTTTTAAGTACTGTAGTGTCTATGGCAGAAATGGGAGCAAAAACAGGCGCTATCTTGACGGTCGCTATCGGCGTACCAAGCGGCGCAAGTATCTATTTTGCACTACTCTACCTTCTCCGCTTTAAAGACTTGGATATGATTAAGTCGACGCTTGTCAGAAATCTCCCAAGCTCTAGGTGAAGATTACTGCTTGCTAGAATTTTCTTCTTCAGATATTTCAACAGGGGCATTATTTACTGGCTCGGACGCAACTTGTGTCGGCTCGGACTGCCCCGTAGATTGTACAGGTGTGGATTGCCTATCAGTTGTTTCTTCGTCCATCGCGGTACGAAAGTCATCCTCAATCTCAGAGGTAGCTTTTTTAAACTCTCTAATGGACTTACCAAAAGACTTGAATAAGTCAGGCAGGCGCTTGGCTCCGAAGAGAAGCAAAACGATAAGGAAGATCAACAGAATCTCTGGCCCGTTGATATTTTGTAAGAAGGCTATTGTGTACATGATTATTAATTTACAGATGTGGGTTTAAGTAGCAAATGCAAAAAATCATTCTAAGGAGATGAGTTTTCTGTTATCCTAGCCCTCGACTGGGTCTCGGTAGGTCTCTCTGAGCTTTGCACTTGTCTCGACCTCAATTACTGTAGCTCGGTCGTTGATTCTTGGGGTACCTTCTAAAATATCAGCCGTGCGTAGGCCATTCGTTCGATTAGCTCGTGTTTTTAAAATGGCTGTTTTATTCCCTCCACTGTCTTGGGCTTCGAGAAAAGTAAATTCGTCGATTTGCTGCGCATTCCTCAGTGTTACTATACGTTCAAATTTGTCGACATGGACGATGGTAACTGCGCTTGTCCTAAATAGAGTGCCCCTCGGAGCTACCCCGACCTGTTTATCGCCTTTGGTCACTCGCACATTGGTATTTTGGCAACCTGGCAGCATTGATAGCAGTAGCGTAAGGACAGTAACTGGATAGAGTACTTTTGAAATCATACTAGCGTAATTAAGAGTTATTTATGCTTGGCGTTTTCTCGTTTAATGCTGTCCATACCAGGCTTCTCAAGGCTGATTTCACCTTCAAAGAAGCCATGTAACTGCCTGATACGAGTAGGGTGGCGCATTTTGCGAAGTGCTTTAGCTTCTATCTGCCGGATGCGCTCGCGGGTTACCTTGAACTGTCGACCGACTTCCTCGAGCGTACGGGAGTAGCCATCAGCGAGCCCGAAGCGTAGTGATAGAACCCGACGTTCTCGCTCGGTCAGTGAGTCGAGCACGTCTGTAATCTTTTCTCTTAAAAGGCTGTAGGCCGTCATATCATAGGGGTTTTCTGCTCCCTTATCCTCGATGAAGTCCCCGAAATTGGTGTCTTCAGAATCGCCTACGGGGCTCTGCAATGAGATAGGTTGCTGAGCCATTTTCATTATAGTCTGAACGCGCTCAATTGGTAGGTTCATCTCGTCCGCAACTTCCTCAGCAGTTGGTTCGTGCCCCAACTCCTGTAAAAGTTGCTTTTGTACCTGCATCACCTTGTTGAGTGTCTCGATCATATGCACGGGTATACGGATGGTCCGCGCTTGATCGGCGATTGACCTAGTGATAGCTTGGCGGATCCACCAAGTGGCATAGGTTGAGAACTTATACCCGCGGCGATATTCGAATTTCTCAACCGCTTTCATTAGCCCCATATTGCCCTCTTGAATAAGGTCTAGAAAGGAAAGGCCGCGATTCGTGTACTTCTTTGCAATTGATATAACCAGCCGGAGATTAGCCTCAACCATTTCCGTCTTTGCTTTATGCGCTTCACGCATGCCAAGACGGACTTCGCGAATAATTTCCATGAATTCGTAAGAGTCCATTTTGAATTCGTTTTTAATCTCCTTTAAGCGTTTCTTCGTTGCTCTAACGTCCACTTTTTTCTTTCGGCGCGAAGAGACCATTTTAGCTACCTCTAGATCATCGTAGAGAGCCGAGACTTCGCGGTAGATAGGCGTAAGGTTGTTTAGGAAGTCTTCGAAGCACTTAAGCTTCAGGCAATACTTGCGAAGAACTTTGCGAAGTTCTTCCTCGTATTTGTGCATGCGTGTACGAGCACGCTTAGCATTCGAATCGTTACTAGCTTCAATGTGACTATCCCATGCGGCGTATATGCGCTCTCCTAATCGGTGTGCTTCTTTTAGTAGTTTGGGCAGGCTGCTGAAGTAGGACTCGCGGCTAACAATCTTCTTATCGAGTACCACGCGGTCAAAACGTTCTTCTCTATTGAGGAGTTTTTCTATGACACTATTTTGAAATTCCAGCGTCAAGGCTGTAGAGAATAAGGCATCCTGTGCTTTCAGTTCTGCTGCTTCGATACGTTTAGAAATAGCGACCTCTTCCTCGCGTGTTAGAAGGGGCACTTGCCCCATCTGTTTGAGATACATTCGAACAGGATCATCTAGAATATCATTCTGTGAAGTTCGGACCTCTTTCTCTTCCGTTTCCTCTTGCCGCGCTTTAAAGGCCTCTACCTCATCCTCATCAAGT
The DNA here is from genome assembly GCA_902516225.1 of Puniceicoccaceae bacterium. Next base: position 5,982 of record CABXXS010000043.1, read on the forward strand.
ATCTCAACCTCAAGGTTCTGTAAAATAGAGATGACGTTTTCGATTTCGTCCGGATTATTGACGGAATCCGGAAGAGCTACATTTATATCCTTATAAGTGATGAAGCTCTGCTCTTTGGATAATCTGATTAGTTTACGTATACGCTCGTTGAGTTTCTCCTGAGCCTTAGTTGATAATTTCCTCTTCTTGACCACTTTACTTGTGGCAGCTTCTAGTGCTTTGTCATCGTCTGCACTAAGCTTTTTCTCCTGCTTTGTTTTGCCTTTAGATAGACCTGGCTTTTTTACTGCTTTTTTCGCGGGCACTTTCTTTGCGGACTTCTTAGTTAGCTTTTTTACAGGTACTTTTTTTGCGGTCTTCTTTGTTACTTTTTTTACAGGTACTTTCTTTGCGGACTTCTTTGCTAGCTTTTTTACGGGCACTTTCTTTACGGATTTCTTAGAAGATGCTTTTTTCTTAACCACTTTTTTGATAAGAGCTTTTTTAGAAGTTTTCTTTTTAGTTAGAGTAGAACTAGTCCTTGGGGACTTTTTTGTAGTGTTCGATACTTTGACTTTTTTTGGAGCAGCAGTGTTTTTAACTGCCGCTTTCTTAGCGGTTTTCTTTTTTGCGGCTGACATAATAAATGTGGTGTTATTTTCTTATTGGTGTTAATTAAGATTGGAGGCTTAGAGGATTTTTGAGCCCGCTAATAAGATCTTTGCGCGCGCGCATGAGTTCAATTTGTGCCTCAGGTTCCGTATTAAAAATTTTTTGTTCTACCTCTTTGATTTGAGCCTCAACATACGTTCTACGTAATCTTTCGAGACAAAATTCTATTTGTTTAGCTGGCTCTTCGACACTTAATTCACGCGCTTGTATATTGGCCATTAATTGCCTTTCTTCTACACTATCAATAATAGCGTCTATTTGCCCACTGTTTTCCAACAATCCTTCCTGTAGCTCTGCTAGGAGGCGGGTTAGTAATCGGCCTTCCGTTGAGTGTGTATCAATCCATTCATAGTCAATTATTTCTGAAATTATAGTCCCGTAATCTGGGTGATGTGAAACGAGCCAAAGTAGTTCCCAAGTCGCTCGTGTCAATAGCGGGTCTCTAATGCTTTCCGGGCTCTTTGCGCTATCGTTTGTAGTTCTTGTGATATTCCTAGGGGTGGGAGTATTTTGGAAGTCGCGTAAAGCCGCTTGCGCATCCACTCTTAGAATGCGAGCAGCAATCAGAATATAATCTTCGCGAGCTACATCAGAGGAAACATGATGTAGTAAATCAAATACCCCGTTCAGCGCAGTGGTCTTGTCGTGGGTAGTAGGTCCGCGATCCTTGGGCAAGCTATCGGTTATAGCTAGTTCAATGCCGCTCTTGGCTGTCTTCCTTAGGGTTTCTAGCGCTGCAGCGCCTTGTTCGCGCAACAAGTCGTCTGGATCGGCCTTATCCGGCAGTAAAAGAAAACGGAATTCGAGACCGGCTTTAAAGGCAAGTGGCAGAGCTCTCAGCGCTGCCTTGCGCCCTGCTGCATCTCCGTCTAGCAAGCATTCAATCAAGCTAGGTTCGTAGCGACGTAGTAGATTAAGTTGATCGTCTGTTATCGCTGTGCCTTGCGGGGCGAC
>CABXXS010000044.1 GCA_902516225.1 Puniceicoccaceae bacterium
TCTTCGTGATAAAGTAGGTACGCGTCCTGCTTTCCTACTACAGGAAAGTCGTATACTTGGTGTACACTCATGGGTTCTACTTCTTTCCATAGGCCTTTCTCCCAATAGCGACCTTTTGCTGTGATCTCCCGGATATTGATTTCAGGATTAAAGTTGGTTGCAAAGTGATGTCCGTGATCGCCTGCGTTGGCGTCAAGAATATCGATCGTCTCAATTTGATCAAAAAAGTGTTTTTGTGCGTAGGCGCAAAATACATTAGTCACCCCAGGGTCAAAGCCGGATCCTAGTAGGGCAGTCAGTCCTGCATCTTTGAAGCGATCGTGGTACGCCCATTGCCACTTATATTCGAATTTGGCTTCTTCTAGCGGTTCGTAGTTTGCTGTGTCTAGATAATTTACACCGGCACTTAGGCAGGCATCCATTAGCGACAAGTCTTGGTAGGGAAGAGCTACATTAATGAGTATCTGGGGGGATTCGGCCTTAAGGAATTTGGAAGTCGCGGCGACATCGTCGGCATCTATGGCAGCTGTTCTAATCGTGACGCCCGTCTTACTGAGCACATCTTTTGCAATAGCTTCACACTTTGAAAGAGTGCGCGAAGCCAGTACAATATCTGTAAATATTTCGGCGAGTTTGGCGCATTTATGCGATACAACATTACCCACTCCTCCGGCACCTATTATAATAATTTTAGCCATGAGATTCCTTATTTAAGGTCGCTTCTTTCTTCAAGATTATTTATCTCCGAATTATTGTAGTATCTTAGCTTTGCATTTTTTATAACAGTGGCTACTATAATTATTATAGATATTTTTTATGCTTCACAGACGCGTTTTAGTGTTACTTGTATTTTTCTTGGTAGGTATTTTCTTATCGTGTGCTATGTCCTCTAAATCTACATCGCAAGAATTCCCGGATATGGACATAAGTGCTTGTGTATCAGCCTGCGGCTTGCCTTCACATGTAGATTTAAGCAGAGGTAAATATCCTATACAGCGTAGCGAAGAAGAGTGGCTAGAACGCTTGTCCGAACAACAATACCAAGTGACACGTAAACAGGGAACTGAGCGACCTTTTGCAAATCTATACCACGATAGTAAAAAAATAGGCCTCTATCGTTGTATTGGTTGCGACACGCCCCTGTTCACTAGCATGGATAAATTTGATTCTGGTACTGGTTGGCCTAGCTTTACTCGCCCAATCGACGACCGAACCTTGGGTGAAACTCGTGACACAAGTTACGGAATGGTTCGCGTTGAAGTACACTGTAATGTATGTGGTTCGCATCAGGGCCATGTATTTCCCGATGGCCCTGAACCGACTGGCAAGCGTTATTGTATCAATTCTGCATCACTTCGCCTTGAGGAAGCGGATTCGCCAAAAATGGTCGGAATATTAGTCGAATCTTGGTACCTAAAATAATAGGTATACCATTGAACTTATACATTTACCCTAGTTTATAGCGTTATTTTTGCAGACTGAAGCAGGTGTATCTACTAGTTATTTAGTAAACATCTCGTAAATAACGCTTTTCGTCTTTTAGCTTTTTTACGTAGGCTTTCGCGTCTTCTTGTTCAAGCCCTCCCTCTTTTTCTATGATATAGTGAAGAGCATCATCTACATCATTAGCCATGCGAGTGGCATCACCACAGACGTAAAAGTAGGCACCTTTTTCTAACCAAGCGAAGAGTTCTCTACTATTGTCTAGCATGCGGTTTTGTACGTATATTTTTTCCTTCTGGTCGCGAGAAAAAGCTACGTCTAATTTCGTTAAGATACCTTCATTAAGGTAATTTTGCCATTCGCTTTGATAAAGGAAGTCGGTTGAATAATGTTGGTCGCCAAAAAAAAGCCAGTTCTTCCCCGAGGCGTTAGTTGCCTTACGCTCTTCAATGAAGGCGCGAAAAGGGGCTATGCCTGTGCCCGGACCTACCATAATTATAGGAGTCTCGTTATTAACTGGGAGCTTGAATTTTTTGTTAGTTGTCACAAATACCTCAGCTTTGCTTCCCTTGGATATACGCTCGGCAAGGAAGGTTGAACATACTCCCTTGCGCTCTCTTCCATGCGTGTGGTAGCGGACGACTCCTACAGTTAGATGCACCTCCTGCGGATGTGCTTTAGGGCTAGAGGCGATCGAGTAGAGTCGCGATGGTAATTTACGCATAATACTAATAAGAGCGTCCGCAGAAAGTTCTTCAGCTGGAAATTCATACAAAAGGTCTATTATCTCACGGCCACTGATGTAATCCTGTAGATCGTTCTTGTTCTCAGGTTTTAGTAGCTCTTCCAGCTGGTTATCACTTATTAATTCGTTGTAGCGCTTGATGACCGAGAGTGAGAGTGTGGTAATGTCGAGTTTAGAAGTCAGCGATTCTAGCAGTGTGTATGATTCACCTTTAATTTTTACCAGACTACTTGAATTTAGCTTTGTTAATGTGATGATATCTTGAACTACGTCATCAGCGTTGTGGGCAAGTACTGCGAGCGAATCGCCAGCCTCGTATGTGAGTGCCGCCTCTTCGAGCTTGAACTCTAGGTGAATGGTTTCTTTTGCTGAGCCTTCTGCAGTTAGCTTAACGCGTTTAAGTAATTCGGCAGGGTAGGGGTTCTTTCGTGAATATTTTTGCTGCGCAGAATGCTTGTTATCTTGTACACTATTAAGCGTTTTTGAATCGGGTGTGGTTGCCTCTTGTAAGCTCATAATACAGTATAAAATATGTAGTAATAGAACAATTATCGTACAAAATGCTAGTCGATTTCACTATTTTAGAGGTTTCTTAGAGTTTTGATTGATAAAATTGATATCGATAAGCTTCAGTTTCAACAGATTGTGCACAATTATGCTCTGCCGCAATTCATCATCCTTAAAGCTATATTCAGTTGATAAATGCTTGGAGTAGCAGTTACGCCTAAAACATCATATGTAAATAGCTATATATTTACCAAGCTATGATGTTACAAGACTTAGTAGTGGGTGCTTTTAGGCATTCTAACCGCTTCTATTTGGGGCTTGGGTAGAAATTCGCTTTGCAACTGGTCCAAAGAGTCGTTGTCTTACTCTTCAGAGCATGTTTTCTACAAATTTAAATCTCTATCAAATTTTCTGCCTATATATACTCCCTTGCTTTTTTCTTGGGAGCCTTTCTGCGCAGGCACCCCTTTTAGTCGATAACAACGCATCTATTAATTTAGAGGATAAAAGTAAAGTGGAGTGGCGTATTAAAAGTGCGGAGCTTGCTTTGGATGCTGGACTGCCAGGGCTGGCAGAGACTATTTATTTTTCATTACTTGATACTCGGAGTGTTTTATCTGCAAGTCGCTTAAATAATGTCCAGATTGGATTGGCGAAGTCTCTTATTTGCCAAACCCGTTATGAAGCTGCCCGTGTGCTCTTAGAAGCGATGTCTATGGAAAGCAAAGGAAGCCAACACGCACTCTATTTAGCTTTATCAATTTACGGACACGGGCGTGAGCCTATTGACGGGTCCGCCTTGCGAATAGCGCTGGAGCATGCTTCCGAGGAAGACTTGCAAAAGGAGGATCTCCCTTGGTTTGCTCTTTTACAGGGCTTAGAAGCGCAAATGTATGGAAATGTAGATGTAGCCACTGCAGCTTTTAATCGTGCATCTAATAGTGCTGGTTCATCGCTATTACGCGATCATTTCGAGGCTATCCTCTTGCGCCAAAAAGTAGTCTCGGCTCCCGCTGATGAGGCTCTTGCTATAGAATTGCAGGCAAAGATAGTGAGCTTGGACGGTCAATCTAGTGCATATCCATTCTTGCGAGAGTACGCCGTTGTCCTTCACAGTCTAGGGCGCACGGAGGAAGCAATTACTGCTATCAATGCTAGTCTTGAAGGTACGTCTTCTGGCTTCTCTTCCTTAGAGCTGGAGCAGTTACGTCTGCTAAAGGGTATTATTTTGGGAGCTTCCTCTCAAAACGGGCGCGAAGTACTAGAAGAATTAATTCGCAGTGGTCGTGATCTTGAGGTCATGGGTATAGCTCTACAGCTACTTGCAAGCTCGCCAGGGCAAGAAGCGGAGTTGCTAGGATTTTTAGAAGAAGCAATTTCTCTAGCACAGCCGCACCCTCTACTAGGTCACTTGTACTACCTGCGTAGTCAACTAGCTTTAAAGGATCCAGCTACAAGATCGATTGCCGAGAGTGATGCCCGTATTCTATTAGAGCAGTTCCCTGGTATGAGTGAGGTTAGCAACGTTTATCGTCTATTAGCTTATGCTGCTCTTGAGAAAGAGCCACGCCAATACCGAACTGCTGCAGATTATTTAATACGCCTACGAGATCAATCTACTCAAACCGAAGAGTTGATCGAAACTAATCGATTAATAGGTGATTGTTACTTCCTAAATCGTGACTATGCCAATGCGGTAGATTTTTATTTGGCTGCGAGAAGCCGCGAGACTAGTGCCGCGCGTGATGGGGACCTACTACTGCGTCTAATCTCGGCTTTAGTACGCACTGGTTTGATTGATGATGCGTTAGAATTAATTGATGAAGGTGATTTTAATAACAACATTAGCTCAGCAGACCGCTGGCGTGCAGAGTGGAATGTCGCTCAAGCTTTACAAATAAATGGCCAACCGGATGTCGCTTTAAAGCGGGTGCGCTTACTTTTGCAGGATGCTGTCCCCAACACAGTGCCAACAGCGCTCGACCTACGACTACTATGGCTAGAGAGCTACTTGTCACTAGAAGCGAACCAGATTGAGGGTCTAGCCGATCGAGTGATGCGTTTACTAGCTCGCCTCGAATCGATGCCACTTCAATCACACGATGGCGTTGATGTACTCAACCTTGATACGCGACAGACTCTCAAAACAGAAATTCTCCTCTTACAAGGATCCATCCATATGCGAGAGGGAGATATCAATTCTGGTATGCTAGTTCTGAACCAGTTACGCGAAGAATTTTCCAGCTCTGATTCTGCGCAACGCTCGTACCTTGTCGAAGCTTCGTATCACGCTTTAGTGGGTGATTTCGTTTCCGCACAAGCGACTCTTTCGGACTTGGCACAAAGATACCCACAGAGTTCTTTGGCGCCGCAAGCGCTTTTTGAGGCTGCTCTTTACTGCGAGCGTAGAGGCGCTGAGTTCTATTCTGATGCTGTAGTCTTACATAATGATCTGGCGGAACGCTATGCTTCTGATCCGCTGTTCTACACCGCTAGATTAAAGCAGGGAAATCTACTTCGCTTAATGAACGATTTTGCGGGAGCTCAGATTGTTTATGAGAACTTGATTAATAGTTTTCCCGCTCACCAGATGCGTTACATCTCTGAACTCTCTCGAGCAGACTGTATGCTTGCACTAGCGGGTAACGAACCAGACGATTTGGGTGAGGCTATTAGTGTTTTAGAACGCTTGTTGGATTTACCAAACCTGCCGCTTGATTTTCAGGTGGAAGCTTCTTACAAGTGGGCTTTTGCCTTGAGTAAAAGGCAGTCCGTGAAAGAGGCTGAAGAAGTACTCTCACTAAGTATTACTCGATTCTTGATCGATGAGCAAAATGCTTCCGAATTAAGCGCAACTGGACGTTATTGGATTTCGAGATCTATGCTAGAATTGGGCGAGTTACTCGAAAACAATGATTCACTCTCTGAGGCAAGCCGCATTTACCGCATGATGATTGCTTATAATCTACCAGGGCGACAAATCGCCATAGCGCGTGCGGATCGTTTACTGAGTATTGAATAAGTGAATAATTTAAAACAGATTACATTTATATATGGATAACTTTCAAAACATTTTCATTCTTCAAGGCGGACCAGTTGTCTATCCACTGCTGTTTGTCAGCATTCTAGGTATAGTGCTTTTTATTGAGCGTACGATCTATTTACACCAAGGGCAGATTGGCAATGAAGACTTTTTGAGTGGCATTAAAAACCTTGTTCGTAAGAATCGGTTGGTAGAAGCACTTACTCTTTGCGAAGATACACCAGGTCCATTGGCACGCATCGTCAAATCTGCCTTGCTTCACTACGGTGAGTCACGTGAATCGATCCGCGCATCGATACAGTCTTCAGCTATCGTGGAGATACCGATGCTAGAGCGTCGCATCGGATCTATCGCTGCCTTGGCAAAAGTGGCACCGATGCTTGGTTTTTTGGGTACAATAATTGCAGCCTTGCAAGCTCTTCATTCGCTAGATTCGTTCAATGGAGACAGCGCTATGCTAAGTCGCCTTCTTGGAGAGGCTTTGATTACTTCGGCAGCAGGCTTAGCTATTGGAATTATGGCTATGCTCGCTTGTCATTTTTTAAACGGTCGCGTACGTGCTCATGTCCAAGACTTTGAATGGGCTGGGCATGAAATCTATGAATTTTTATCTACGGGACCTGAGGTAGTTGCTCATCAGGATAGGGTAATTAAAGAGTGATATGTTCGCATCTAAAACAGGCGAAAAAGTGATAAATAGTGGCTCCTTTACCCAGCCGTTTGGTCTAACGGCTCGACTTAAGCGACCAACAATAAAGATGGATGTAGTGCCAGTCCTGGATTTACTAGTTATAGCCTTATTTTTTGGCTTACTATTTACCCGATTTGTTATGGTTCCTGGGCTAAGGGTTGAGTTGCCTAAATCCGAGTTGAAAATGTCCCTGAGCAATCTGCCCGTAGCAGTACTTACTATAGGCAACGGCGGTATGCTTTTCTTTGACGGTGCAGTCTTTGAGCTCAACTCGATTAAGCGCGGTTTTGAGAAGCATCATGAGCAGATGCAAGAGCACGACGTTGTTTTACTTATCAAGACCGAGGGTTCAATGAACTTGCAGCTCTTTCTAGAACTCTGCCAAATGGCAAATGAGGCCGGGTTTGTTCAAGTGCAGATTGCAGGAGAACATTTGCCAGATGCGAAATCCATCACGCCTTCTTATAGAGATACCGAAAGAAATTCAGATAATAGTTTCCTAATAGAAATGTAATGCTTTCGCAGTGGCTCCAGTCAAATCA
>CABXXS010000045.1 GCA_902516225.1 Puniceicoccaceae bacterium
CTCACAGGTGCTTATTTTATCGGTTCGCGTGTCCAAGAGAATACTAATTCTATTTTAGCTCTAGAAAGCGGAGATGCAATAGAGGCGGGTGCAAATTTAAGTAAGGTAATGTCCGACACTGCCACTACTGAAAGGTCTGACTCTGCTATGCAGTCTTATTTTTCAGGCGATGTCAGCGTTTTAGAAGACGCAGTCCGTGAGATCCCTAGCCTTACAAATGAAGCTAGTAGTCAACTCTTAGAGGCTGCATTCGCACTGCCCAAATCCGATCCGAACCGCAGACGTTTGATACGAGAGCTACTGAGCCAACTAGCGGAAACAGAACCAAGCGTAGCTCTAGAATTATCCTCGCAAATTGGTTCCCTCCAAGACAGCGAGAGAGCACGTATGTCCGTACTTAGAGTCTGGGGGAAAAACGATCCAGTAGCTGCTCTGGCATGGTCTAATAACGCACTAGCTGGTGAACCTGCACGCACTCGCCACTCACAAATATCCGCTATTTACCGAGGCTATGCGCAAAGTAATCCTGAAGCCGCATTTCAACAAGCAATGAATACGGAACAAGACGAGCGACTGCGCAACCGACTGCTCGGTGATGTGATCGAAACTCAAGTAGAAAACGGTGGTTTGATGGCTGCAAAAATCAAGGTTGATCTGATATCAGACCTGCAGACACAGACTAATGTGCGCCGTAGGCTTATCAATGAGTGGGCGAGCTTTGACCCTGAATCCGCTGCGGATTACGTACTCGCTTTGGGAGATTCGGCAGAAGCTAATTTAAAGACTACCCTCGTCGGAGAGTGGGCAGAAAGCGATCCCGCAGCTGCTGCAGCTTGGCTAAATAAGTTACCAGAAGACGATCCATCAATCGCCCGCTCTAGCGCAGAGATTATTCAAGAATGGACACGCTACGACTTAACTGCATCCGCTAAATGGCTCAACAGCCTACCACCTAGTCCAGAATTAGACCGAGCAGTAATTAGCTACACTTTTCGTGCCGCAGAGGAAGACCCTGGCACTGCGATGACATGGGCGCAGTCCGTCGAGAATGATGACCGTCGCGGTTGGATAATGGAGCGTGTCGCTAGTAGGTGGAAAGAGGAAGATGCAGCTGGATTTACTAATTACTTGGATAATGCCGATCTGAATGAAGAACAGCGTGAGAGACTTAAAAACGCGCAAAGTCGCGGCCGTGGAGGCCCACCAAGACGTAATTAAGTAACCTCCTATGGCAAGAACCCTGCATATCCCTCGCGATAGCTAGGATACTTCGGTTGCCAGCCCAATCGTTCGCGGGCTTTTGCATTGCTGACTAAGCGGTCTCGCACACGCCCGCCTCGGTGCTTTAACCCCTCCGGTACTTCACAAAGATTAAAATTAGGCGGCGGAAGGTTCAACTCATTTGCTAGCCATGTCAAAACTTCTACCTTCGAACTGGGAGTGTCATCGGCTATGTTGAAAATACCTGACTCAATGGAATGCTCCGCCCTGAGTGTCGCACAGATCGCGCCTACTATATCTTCGAGGTGGACCATGTTGAGCGCGTATTCACCACTACCTGGTATCTCTGAGTTAGTCTCGCGTAATTGGTCGAGCAGGTAATGGCGCCCGGGACCGTAAATGCCCACCAAGCGCAGGACAAACCATCGTCCCACACAGTCCGCCCGTGCTAATAATTGCTCAGACTCCAAAATTGCCTTTCCTGTCGGCGGCGCCTCACGAGTGTCTGCCTCTTCGTCTACAACTATACCCCCACCTTGGGGATAGACAGAAGTGCTGCTCGTATAAACATAGGTCATTATACTTTGTGATTTTGCCCATTCAAGAATCGATCGCTGCCCGTTTACATACGACTTGAGATAACCGTCGATACCACCCCCGGCAGAACTGACGCAATTAACCACTGCGAGATATTGATCGCTAATATTACTATGCCAATCCCTTGTATCTAGCTCTGCTTCGATCACTTCATTAATGCCCAATTCTCGGAGCCTAGCTGCCTTCTTGGGATTACGCGTAAGTGCACCGACCCGCACCCCATGACTGATCAGGTGTTGCGCTAGAGCAGTACCGACGTACCCGCAGCCAAAGATAAAGACGGATTCAGGGAGGTTTTGGGATTGTACCATTTATTTTCTGGTGCTTGTCGTACGCTAACTAATACTACAATATTCTAATAAAATGCAAAATTCACAATCCGAAAATGTCAGGGCCTACTTCCTAGGCTTACAAGATCGCATCAGTCATGCGCTCGAGTCAGAGGATGGCGAAGCGCGATTTTCTGAAGATAGCTGGTTGCGAGAAGAAGGCGGCGGTGGCCAATCTCGTGTGCTTAACGAGGGTGCCGTCTTTGAGAAAGCTGGTATTAACTTTTCCGATATTAAAGGTAGTAGTCTGCCTGACTCGGCCACTGCCAAACGCCCTCACTTAGCCGGCGCTCATTTTCGAGCAATAGGTCTTTCGCTAGTCACACACCCGCGAAATCCACATGTGCCCACTACTCACATGAACCTCCGATTTTTTTACGCTGAACCTAAAGATGGAGAGCCTGTATGGTGGTTTGGCGGCGGCTTTGATCTAACACCGTACTACGGCCAAAAAGAAGATGCCATCCACTGGCACCGCACTGCACGCACAGCATGTCAACCCTATGGAATAGAACTGTACCCTCAGCTGAAGCAGAACTGCGACGAATATTTTTACCTACCACACCGAAATGAGCCACGCGGAATAGGCGGAATATTTTTTGACGACTACAATGAAGGTGGATTCGAGAGCTCTTTCTCTTTTACCCAATCTGTGGGCGACCATTTTCTGCCAGCTTATCAACCAATCGTAGCTCGGCGCAAAAAAAGCCCATACACCGAGGCCGAGCGGAAATTTCAAATTTATCGTCGTGGGCGCTATGTGGAATTTAATCTAATCCACGATCGAGGCACCTTGTTTGGTCTGCAATCCAATGGTCGCACTGAGTCTATACTAATGTCACTTCCCCCTCTAGTGCGCTGGGACTACAACTACCTACCGCAATCAGGTACCCCGGAAGCCGAATTGCACGAAGTCTTTCTTAAACCACAGAATTGGGCAGATTTAGAAATAAAGTAAAAAACTGCATATGACTCCACGCCAACGTTTTTTAGCTGCTGCCAATCAGCAATCCGTCGACCGCCCTCCTATCTGGATGATGAGACAAGCAGGGCGCTACCTGCCCGAATATCGAGAACTCAAAAAGCAGCACGATTTCGTCACTTTAGTACGTACACCTGAGTTGGCTGCGGAGGTAACCCTACAGCCGCTGCGACGATTTCCTCTCGATGCAGCGATCGTCTTCTCCGACATACTAGTTATTCCTGAGGCGCTTGGACAGGGCTACCATTTCCGTGAAGAGGGAGGCATCGGGATGGAGTACCTGCTCGATAGCACTAAAAAAATCGACGCACTTGATACAAAAAAGATCGCTGAAAAACTAACTTATGTGGCCAACGCACTTTCATTGACCCGAAAACAATTGGGCGAGCAGACCGCTCTTCTCGGATTCTCCGGATCCCCGTGGACACTCGCCTGCTACATGATCGAAGGTGGTTCGGATAAGAGCTACCTTGGTATCAAACGTCTTGCTTGGGATCAACCTACCCTGTTTGAGAAACTGATGCAGAAGCTAAGTGACGCGATTGTAGATTATCTCCATATGCAGATTGATGCTGGGGCTGATGCCCTACAAATCTTCGACTCTTGGGGCGCGATCTGCCCGGCCGCTCAGTATGAATCTTGGTCGCTACAGTGGATTAGTTATATAATTGGAAAACTCAAAAGTCGTGTACCAGTTATTCTCTATGCCAAAGGTATGGGGCATGCCGCTGATGCGTTAATTAATACCGGCGCTTCGATTCTGAGCCTGGATTGGACAGTAAACCTAGGCCACATGCGGGAGGTTATTGGTACGCGTGCTGCGGTACAGGGTAATTTAGATCCGTCAGTGCTCACGACCACGCCGGAGATTACCAAACGTGAAGCTCGTCGTGTTTTGGCTGAAGGTGGTTCCAAGCCAGGATTTATTTTTAACCTTGGCCACGGCATCACCCCCATGGCAAAGATCGAATGCGTTGAAGCGCTGATGGAAGAGGTTACTGGAAGTAAAAATATATAAGTACAGCCAAGGTACTTATTTTTTTTCTAAAGCATTTCCTATTAAAAGCTCGCTCATTTTAGAGCGCAGCGAATCAGCAATTGCTTCTGGTTCTTCCAAGTTCTGAGCAATGCAATTAACAATAGCACTCCCAACTACAACACCGTCGGCAGATTGGGACACCGTCCGTACGTGCTCGGCATTAGAGATGCCAAATCCAACTACTATTGGTAAATTGGTGAACTCCTTAATATTAGCTACTTGCTCGGCGATACCTGCTGACATCGAGACTTGCTCACCAGTAACTCCTTCACGGGATACGTAATAGACGAAGCCGGTAGTGGCTTCACATATCATTTTAAGGCGCGAAACAGGAGTAGTCGGTGCAACGATAAAGACAGTCTTTAGATCGTGTTTGGCGCAGGCTTCTAGGTGCTCGGTCGCCTCTTCTGGCGGTAGATCTAAGGTCAGAATACCATCGATCCCAGCAGCTTTAGCACTTTCCGCATAAGCGTCGCTACCTTGAGCATAGACAAGATTATAATAAGTGTAGAAGATAAGAGGAACCTCACTAAAGGAGCGAATAGCGCGAATAAGGTCGAGTACACGGTCCTGACAGCTACCAGCTTCGAGCGCACGTTGTGCAGCGAGCTGATTAGTAAGGCCATCGGCAAGTGGGTCAGAAAATGGCACTCCAATTTCTAGGACATCGACCCCTGAATCGATAATGGCCCGACATGCCTCAATAGAGCTCTCAAAATCGGGATCACCTGCGCAGAGATAAGCGACAAAAACAGCGCGATTTTCTTCACGAGCTTTAGCGAAAGCTTGTTCAATTCGATTCATATTAGATTAAGAGGATAGGAAGTGATCCGATGGAAATATAAAGATGAAAAAGGCTTTTTCAATACCGATAGGCCAAGTATTTAACTAATACGAATCAGTGCTTTTTCTATAAGAGGTAACATCTTACCACTACGGAAAAGTGTGACCTGACCGGTGCTACCAGAGACGACTATACAGAGGCAATCAACTGCCTGACTAAGGGAGGCAGCTGCAGCGTGGCGGCTACCCAATCCACTAGGTAATTCGTGAGTGTAGTCTGGCGCATGAATGAGCGATCCTGCGGAGACAAGGACACCGTCTCCCCTAATAATAAAGGCGCCGTCGATCGAAGATAGTTCTTTGACCGTCTCATCCATGAAGGGATTCAGGATGTTACGTTCTTCGTCATTATATCCAAAGAAAGGATTTAGAATAAGCGGTTTAGTGTATAGGGAAATATCCTCCGTATTACCCAATGCAAATAAGCAACCGACAGGGTGGCCTTCGCGTCCTTCGACTGCTAGTTCAGTTGCGATTGCGAGCACGCGCTCAATTACTTCTGGCTTTACGCTGGCAGGTAACATGTCGGCTTTGCTCGCCAACATGGTGTCGAACTCACGCTCGACATCTACAACGGTAATACTGTCAAACTGGTTACTTTGAGGAAGCCCGCCGACGCAACACAGCCGATCTTGGCTAGAAAAAATACTACGAGTCAGGCCTATCAGCACCGCACTACGTAATTGTGAGAATCGATGGTTACTGTAAGAACGAATTGGAATCACAGCGTCGATTTTCTTACGATCAACAGTCGCATCAGATGCCCCCTGCGCAATCAACACTGTCTTAAAGCCTTTGAAGACCTTACCGACTTCAACCCCACCACCAAAAGTATCAGCAAAGACAAGTACGGAAGTGCATTGCGCTCCTTTAGCAATCTTTGCGGCCTCTTGTAAGATTAGATTATTAAAACGGTTATGGCGTTGGCGTGGCTTGCCCTCCTCACCCGCAAAGACCAGCTTTAACACTCGGCGAAATTCAGGAAGTTCACTTGCCGCAACTAAGCGATTCATGTGGCCGGTGTCTTGAAAAACACGGGCTAGTGATGCGAGGCTATAGAGGTAGCCACGTGCATTTTCTGAGGCAAGTAGCAGAAATATGTAACGTACTTCTTCATAAGCACTCTGTCCGTCGTAGATCAGACCATTTGGGCAACGCCCAACCGCAATCATGTAAGGCCGCTTCATTTTGACACGAGCATGAGGCAAGCAAACGCCATTACCCAGATAGGTCGTCATTTGCTGCTCGCGCTCAAGTAATTCTCGGTGAAGTCCTTTTTTTGTAAGGTTACGCTCATTACTTAGATCGAACACTTTAATTAATTCAGCGACAGCACCCTCGAAATCCTCACTTTTAATGTCGATGACACGGGACTGGGCGATGTATCTATCAATTCGCATATGAAGAAACTAAGCTATATATTTACGTTTGATTGGCAAGGGCTGAGAATTTTCGTGGTAAGAGTCTGCGACATAGTATCCATAAGGAAGTATCCATCAGGGAAAT
>CABXXS010000046.1 GCA_902516225.1 Puniceicoccaceae bacterium
ATGTCGGTTGGCGTGTGGCCTGTATCAAGCAAGCGATCCACCCAGTCGTCGTGGCGCTTGAAGCTGCCCTCCTCCAGCGATAACTTTACTTGGTTAAAGAATTTATCGGCCTTGCGCCCTTCGACTTCCTCCATGCTAGGAATCTTCATTCTCCGAATTACTTGGCGTGTGTAGCGCTCAATAGCTTCTAGGCGATAAATGTCGCGTCCATAAACGAAGGTCACTGATTTGCCGTCGCGCCCAGCACGTCCAGTACGGCCAATTCGGTGTACATAGTCTTCCGGGTCGTACGGTAGGTCGTAATTAAAGACTATGTCTACATCATCGATATCTAGGCCACGGGCGGCTACGTCAGTAGCCACTAGGAGTTCGACAGAGCCGTCTTTAAAGCGCTTAATTACACGTTCGCGGTTAGCTTGAGTAATGTCGCCATGTATCCGATCTGCGACATAACCGCGAGCTATTAGGGCCTCTGTTGCGTCTTCTACCATTTGCTTAGTGTTGCAAAATACAATGCCGCGCGGTTTGGTCTCTAGGTCGAGGAGTCGACAAAGAACCTCAATTTTCGAACGGTTTCGCACCTCGTAATAAGACTGGTCGATCGTATCGACCGTCAGCGCTTTTCGGTCGATAGAAATTTGCTCCGCATTTCTGCTAAAAGTTTTTATCAGGCCTTCTACTCCTTTGTTCATGGTAGCTGAAAAGAAGAGCGTCTGACGACCTTCGGGCATATTACCTAGAATGATTTCCATATCTTCGCGAAAGCCCATATCAAGCATACGGTCGGCTTCATCCAATATACAAAGACCAATTGCGTCGGTACGAAGTGTCTTTCTGCGCAGGTGATCCATTAGTCGTCCTGGTGTACCTACTACTATATGCGCGCCCTTTCGAAGCGCACGCATCTGACGGTCTATCGGTGCACCTCCATAAACAGGCACGGCGATAAGCCCCTTTAGCATGGATGCAAGTCGATTTACCTCTTCACAGACCTGGACGGCGAGTTCGCGAGTTGGGCACAGTACAAGCACCTGTGTTTGCGCGCGATTGATGTCGATCTGATTTAGAGCAGGCAGACCGAAGGCGGCCGTCTTGCCCGATCCGGTTTGCGATAGCCCGACTATATCCTTGCCGGATAGCGCGACAGGTATCGTTTCAGCCTGGACGGGTGAGGGGGACTCATATCCGAGCCGTTTGATGCCCTCAATAAGTTCTGGGCGTAGCCCAAGTTCAGAAAATTTAATGTCCATAAGTGATCTATGTGAAGGACTGTCTCGTGATCTTTTGTCTACGAATAACTTACTTCAACTAGCTTAGTGATCAGGGCTTTGACAGTTAAATTCTCTATCGACAAGTATTAAAAGGCGAGTTTAACAGCAAACTGCACTTTATTAGATTATGCCCGACTCTTGGAAGATAGCAGCTTTTTATCACTTCACCGACTTGCCTGACCGCGATCTGTGGGCGGATCGCTTGGTGGAGCACGGCTTGCAGGTCGGTCTGCGCGGGACGCTTATTTTAGCCCCAGAGGGTGTGAACTCTACCTGCTCGGGGTCATGCGAAGCAATCGACTCTACTATTGCCTTACTGAAATCGGACCCCCGCTTTGAGTCCATGGAAATTAAGTATTCTTATGCTGACTTTAATCCGTTTCCAAAATTTAAAGTCAAAAAGAAGCCTGAAATAGTCACTTTCCGCCAACCCGGCGCCGATCCAAGAGTAGATGTGGGCACTTATCTAGACCCAGAAGAATGGAATGAGCTTATTGCAGACCCTGATGTCATAACTATTGACACACGAAACGATTACGAAGTTGAAGTGGGTCATTTTAAGGGTGCTATAAATCCAAATACAGATGATTTTACAGCGTTTTCGCGGTTCGTTGACGAGCATTTGGTTTCGCACAAAGATAAGAAAATAGCTATGTATTGCACAGGGGGCATACGTTGCGAACGCTCAACAGCTTATCTTAAGCAAAAGGGCTTTAAAAACGTGTATCACTTAAAGGGTGGGATTTTGCGCTACTTAGAAATTATGCCTAAGGAAAAAAGTCTCTGGAATGGGGATTGTTTCGTCTTTGATTACAGGGTAGCGGTCGATCACGATTTAGAGCCTGCAAAATGGAAAATTGACCCCGAAACTGGCCAGCCTGAGCCTATGACTGAGGGGGAAATCGAAAAAATCGCTGAGCGCCGCCGTAGTGGCGCTATTTTCAAGAGGCCCTATACTGTGTAAAGTAGTTTGGACGCTCCAGTAGCTACCATATCGGCTGTTAAGTACTTTTTTGCGTCTCTAAATTTAAATAATGGGTAATCCCTCTTAAATTACCCCTACCTTCCAATCAATCAAAGTAGGCAGTCACAGCAGCTGTATTTTTTTTAAATTAGTATTGACTGGACATTAGGTGGAAGACATTTTCGCGAGCTTTCCAAAATTCAACCGTCTTTTAGGTTGGATCTCCGACTCTCTTCAGCCTTTATAATCATTTGCGATGTGCCCTTGTAGCTCAGTGGTAGAGCGCATCCTTGGTAAGGATGAGGTCGGCGGTTCAATCCCGCTCGAGGGCTCCATCATACTCAATAAACAAATATTCTAATCAATCTCTAATCAATAAATAACTACAATCATGGCTAAGGAAACATTCGAAAGAACAAAACCACACGTCAATGTCGGCACTATCGGTCACATTGACCATGGCAAGACGACAACAACTACCGCTATCCTCAAGGTACAAGCAGACAAGGGACTCGCAGAGTTCAAGTCCTACGCTGACATCGCGAAGGGTGGCACTGTCCGCGACGCGACTAAGACGGTCACTATTGCGGTGGCACACGTGGAATATGAAACCGACAGCCGTCACTATGCGCACGTTGACTGTCCAGGACACGCGGACTTTGTTAAAAATATGATCACTGGTGCGGCTCAAATGGATGGAGCGATTCTAGTGGTTTCTGCAGCGGACGGCCCTATGCCTCAGACTCGTGAGCACATTCTTTTAGCTCGCCAAGTTGGAGTTCCTACCATCGTAGTTTGGCTCAACAAAGTTGACCTACTTGATGATGAAGAGTTACTAGAACTAGTTGAGATGGAAGTGCGCGATCTCCTCTCAAAGTATGATTATCCTGGCGATGACATTACTTTCGTTCGTGGTTCAGCAACTGCTGCTTTAGATGGCAAGCCAGAAGGCGTAGAAGCAATTTCGAACCTTATGAACGCTATTGATACTGACATTGCTGAGCCTACTCGTGAGACGGATAAGCCATTACTAATGTCTGTTGAAGACGTTTTCTCTATCACAGGTCGTGGTACAGTTGCAACTGGTCGCATCGAGCGTGGTATTGTTAAAGTTGGCGAAGAAATTGAAATCGTTGGCATGGGGGACACTACTAAGACTACAGTCACTGGTGTTGAAATGTTCCGCAAACAACTTGATCAAGGTATGGCAGGGGACAATGTAGGTATATTGCTCCGTGGTATTGAGAGAGAGTCTATCGAGCGCGGTCAAGTTATTGCTAAGCCTGGATCAATCACACCTCATACAGTAGGCAAAGCGGAACTCTACGTCCTTTCAAAGGACGAAGGTGGTCGCCACACTCCTTTCTTTGATGGCTACCGCCCTCAGTTCTTCTTTGGTACAGCCGATGTCACCGGAGTCATCAAATGCCCTGAGGGTGTTGAGATGGTAATGCCAGGTGATAACCTCACTGTTACTATCGAACTCGGTAAGCAAATTGCCATGGAAGCAGGACAGCGCTTCGCCATCCGTGAAGGTGGTAGAACAATTGGTGCTGGTCGTGTGATCGAGGTAGTTAAGTAATCGCTTACAGTCACGTTCCGGTTTTTCGCCGAGGGCCTAAATGGGCCTTCGGCTTAATTGTTATAACCTTCAGTTTTGCCACATAATTTACAGGAGAGTAGTTCAATTGGTAGAGCAACGGTCTCCAAAACCGTAAGTTGTGGGTTCAAGTCCCTCCTCTCCTGCCACTAATTTTCCATGAAAAATCCATTCACTAGCATCCGTCACTTTTACAAAGAGATGGTGATCGAATTAAAAAAAGCTTCGTGGCCGTCCAAAGTTGAGCTCCGCGACTCGACTGTGGTTGTTCTAATTGCAACTGCAATATTGGGCACTTACATTTCACTTATTGACTTTTCTTTAATGAATGGCGTTGAACTACTTACATCTTGGGCCCGTTAAAAATACGCGATCATCCCAGTAAATATCTTTATACTATACGCCTTAAGACTTTATAATGTCCGATTCCTCCTCCATCACTGGTCCACATTGGTATGCTGTCCAGACTCTCTCTAACCAAGAGGGCAAGGCTAAGAAGTACCTAGATAAGTTCATAGCTGTTGAAGAAATGGATGACTTCGTCTTTGATATACTTATGCCCACCGAGACGGTGACTGAAGTCAAAAGCGGAAAGAAGAGTATCAAAACGAGGAAGTTCTACCCCGGTTACGTTTTTGTTAACATGCGTCTTTATGACGACGAAGGAAACTTATTGCAGAAACCCTGGTATTTTGTACGTGAGGCTCAGGGAGTCATTAATTTCGTCGGTGGCGATCGCCCAACTCCTCTTAAGAAGAGCGAGATTGACCGTATCCTCTCGCAAGTAGAAGAAGCTGAGGGTAAAGAAAAGCCTAAGATTGAATACGAGATGGGGGAAATGGTTAAAGTTAATGAGGGTCCTTTTGCAAACCTAGTTGGTAAGATTGAGGAAATCGATCCAGACCGAGGAAAACTTAAGGTCTCTGTCTCCATTTTCGGCCGCTTTACACCCGTTGAACTTGAATACTGGCAAGTCCAGAGAACAGAAGAAAGCTAATCAGACATGTCTAAGAAAATTACAGGAGAAATCCGCCTACAACTGCCCGCAGGTGCTGCCAACCCAGCCCCGCCCGTTGGTCCAGCTTTGGGCGCACAAGGTGTGAATATCATGGGGTTCTGTAAAGAATTCAATGCTAAGACTAAAGACCAAGCAGGTATGATTTTGCCTTGTGTGATCACGGTCTATGCAGACCGTTCATTTAGTTTTATCCTAAAGTCTCCTCCCGCTGCCATTTTACTTAAGAAGGCAGCTGGAATAGCTAAGGGTTCCGGTGTACCGAATAAGGACAAGGTAGGCACTGTAACTCGAAAGCAAGTTCTCGAAATCTGCGAGATCAAGAAGGCAGACCTTAATGCTAAAAATGAGAACGCAGCTTTCAATGTTATAGCTGGAACGGCCCGCTCTATGGGGCTCGAAGTGATCGACTAATTTCCACAAAGGTCTACCGACCTTATTTAAAACTAAAAAAGAGATATAATAATGGCAACCCAGCAAATTAAGGGAAGCAAACGCTATCGTAAATCAGTCGAAATGGCCGATCTTACGAAGACTTACTCGGTCGAAGAAGCGTCTGCGTTACTGAACACACTACCAAATGCAAAATTCGACGAAACGGTCGAAATATATGCCCGCCTCGAGGTCGATCCCCGAAAGAGTGACCAGATGGTGCGCGGTACAGTCAAACTACCGCAAGGAAGTGGCAAAACTGTGCGTGTTATCGTCTTCACAGAAAACCCAGAAGATGCCCTCGCCGCAGGCGCTGAAGAAGCAGGTCTCGACGATTTGATCGAGAAAGTAACTGGTGGGTGGACAGACTTTGATGTGGCTATCTCTACTACGAGTGCAATGAAGAGCGTTCGAAAGGTCGCTCGAGTTCTTGGACCCCGCGGGCTAATGCCAAATCCGAAGTCTGGAACGGTCACTGACGACATTCCAGCTGGTATTGATGAAGTCAAAGCGGGCCGCGTTGAGTTCAAGATGGATAAGACAGCGAATGTAGCTATTATAGTGGGTAAGCGATCTTTTACGCCCGAGCAGATTACAGAAAATGTGGAGGCAGCAGTTAAGGCGTTGATCGACGCTCGTCCAGAAGCTGTTAAAGCCAAATACTTAAAATCTCTTACTTTGAGCTCTACGATGAGCCCAGGTATTCTTGTGGGCGTCACTAAATATAATAAAGTCTAAGGAGATAACCGTCATATGAGACCAGAAAAGCAATATCTCGTTGAAGAGGTGAGTTCTCACCTAAACAAATCTGATTACGTGTATCTCGTTAATTACGAGGGTATTACTGTAGACGAAATCGCGGAATTACGAGCGGCGCTTGATGCGCATGCTGCCGAATTCCATGTGGTAAAAAACAGCATCTTAAATGTAGCAGCCACATCCGCAGACTATC
>CABXXS010000047.1 GCA_902516225.1 Puniceicoccaceae bacterium
CGGTCTTCCCTCACACTTTAATCATCGCTGAAGACAACGCCAAGATATCAGTTGTGGATCTATTTTTCTCCGAAAATACAAGCAATGAAGCACTCAATATCTCCGCATCTAATATTCACGCTGGTCCAGGCGCTAAAGTCTTTCGTAAAATCGTACAGAACTGGAATCAGGAGACCGTATCTTTCCAACTCGATACAACAGTAGCCGAACGCGATGCGCAGGTAAAAAATATCGCAGTTAATATTGGGGCCAATCGCGCCCGCTTCGAGAGTCAAACTCGGATTGAAGGTGCGGGTGCGGACGTGAAAATGTATTCCCTTACAGTTGCCGAAAAAAACCAAGAATTTGACCAGCGCACGTTTCAAACGCATAATGCAAACAATGCAGTATCAGATCTACTTTATAAAAATGCACTGCTGGATAAAAGCCGTAGTATTTTCTCTGGCTTAATTAAAGTAGCAGAGGGTGCCCAACAAACCGATGCTTATCAAACCAACCGCAATTTACTTCTCGACCCTAGAGCTGAAGCCAACGCCCTACCTGGCTTGGAAATTCTAGCTAATGACGTGCGATGCTCCCACGGTGCTACTACTGGTAACGTGGACGAAGAAGAGCTCTTTTATATAATGCAGCGTGGTATTTCCCGAAGAGTTGCCATGCAACTTATGGTTTTTGGCTTCTTCGAGGAAATTATTAACCCGATAGATAACGAAGAATTAGCCGAAAACGTGCGTAAGCTAATTCACCATAAATTCGATGCAAAGCTATCTTAGCACTGCCCTCTCTACCATTTAGAAAAATAATTAATATGGACGATACCCGAACCCTTAGTCGCGAAGTCGAAGCCACCCTTATTCCTCAGGGAACTCCCATGAGTTTACCTGAAGGCGAAACTGTTACTATCACTCATCGCCTCGGCGGAAACTTTACTGTGATGACACACAATGGAATGTTTCGCATTAAAGGAAGTGATGCAGATAGCTTGGGCGAAGAGGTAACTGAAACTACTCCTGAGAAGCACAGTCACGAAGGCCCGCCTGAGCAAGACGCGCTCTGGGAAGCATTAAGAAAAGTTTTTGACCCTGAGATTCCAGTAAACATTGTAGACCTCGGACTAGTTTATTCTCTAGAATCTAGCAAAAGTGGCGATGAGGGCTACAAAATTAATATGGACATGACCCTGACTGCCCCTGGTTGTGGAATGGGGCCAGCTATCGCAGAGGATGCTCAAGGACAGCTAGAACGAGTGCCTGGAGTGAATGAGGCGGAGGTCAACATCGTATGGGACCCACCTTGGAACCAAGATATGATTACCGAAGAGGGTAAAATGGTACTGGGATTAATCTAAAACGTACTGGAGTCTATTTTGCCTTAAAAAAGTCTTCTACAGATCTAACGATAGTTTCCACAGTTGCTAGTTTTCCCGACCCATCATAGCCGCAGGCGAGTGTGCCCGTATCCGGCTCAATAAAATAGCAGCCACGCTCAATTAAAGTTTTCATATTCGCTTCAGTAGCAGGATGCCTAAGCATCTTACCATTCATGGCGGGGGCAATCATAACGGGAGCTGGAGTAGCAAGATGAATCGATGCGAGCAAGTCCGGAGCGAAACCGTGAGCAAACTGAGCGATACAATGCGCGGTCGCTGGGGCGACCAGAAGCAGGTCTGCTCGATCAGCTAGATCAATATGCCCAGGTTGCCAAGCTTCGCCCTCCTTCCAAAGGTCTGAATAAACAGGATTACGCGAAAGTGTCTGTAAAGTAAGCGGCTGCACAAAATTACAAGCCCCAGCTGTCATAATAGGAAACACATCCGCCCCCAACTCGGTTAGACGGCTGATAATATCTGCCGCCTTATAAGCGGCGATCGAGCCGGTCACCCCCAGAAGTATAGTTCGACCCTTAAGAATGGTTGCTTTATCTTTCATTGAAGTAAAATTGAAGCTTATTACCTAGACAAACAAGACTCAAGTCAGTATAGAGAAGGTGCCTATGCAAACTGGCAAAATTACTAAATACACCCCTTTTGATCAGATTGATCTTCCAGACCGCCAATGGCCGAGCCGGACGATTACTCGCGCCCCTATTTGGACAAGTGTAGATCTTCGAGATGGCAACCAAGCCCTATCCATACCAATGGACGTGGACGAAAAGCTCGATATGTTTGAACTTCTTGTTGGTATAGGTTTTAAAGAAATTGAGGTCGGGTTTCCTTCGGCTAGCGATACAGAATTTCAATTCATACGTCGTTTAGTGGAGGAAAATCATATCCCAGAAGATGTGACAGTACAAGTGCTAGTCCAAGCTCGTGAACACTTGATACGACGTACATTTGAAAGTTTGGAGGGTGTTTCGAAGGCAATTGTACATCTATATAACTCAACTTCTCCAGTCCAACGCCGGGTGACCTTCAACAAGACCAAAGAAGAAATTAAACAGATCGCGGTCGAAGGCACAGGTTTAGTAAAGAGCCTAATCTCTACAATACCAGAGACAGATGTGCGTTTTGAATATTCACCAGAGAGTTTTTCGGATACTGAGGTTGATTACGCCTTGGAGGTATGTGAGGCAGTGATGTCTGAGTGGGGGCCGAGCGAAGCAAGTAAAATCATTCTGAATCTACCCGCAACAGTGGAAGTAGCTACGCCAAATTTATATGCCGACCAAATTGAATGGTTTTGTCGTCATTTAAAGGACCGAAATAAGGCTTACATCAGCCTACATACCCACAACGATCGCGGCACTGGTGTAGCCGCGACAGAACTCGGACTGCTCGCGGGCGCCGATCGAGTCGAAGGCACTCTCTTCGGCAACGGAGAGCGCACAGGTAACGTAGATATCGTGACAGTTGCTTTGAACCAATACACTCAAGGTGTCGATACCGGCCTAGACTTCAGTCATTTGGAACAGATTCGCTCGGTATACGAGCGAGTAACGCGCATGAATATACACGAACGCCATCCCTATGCAGGTGATTTGGTCTTCACCGCGTTTTCTGGGTCGCATCAGGATGCGATCAAAAAGGGAATGGATCTGCGAGTTAAAGAAAAGAGTGCGGATGTGCGCTGGGAAGTACCTTATCTCGCGATCGATCCCGAAGACATCGGGCGTGACTACGAAGCCATCATCCGAATCAACAGTCAGAGTGGCAAAGGTGGAGTAGCTTATTTATTGGAACGAGAGTTTGGTCTAGATTTACCTAAGGCAATGCATCCAGATGTGGGACTTGTTATCAATGCGGTTGCTGATCACGGCAGCCGTGAACTACCTCCCAAGGAGGTTTATGCTATCTACACCCGAGAATATGTTAATTTAAATAGCCCATTGGAGCTAATCTCGATTAAGCGGGAGGATTCTGCAGGATCTGCCGACATAAAGCTTGAAGCCGAGATCCGCTTGTCCGGCGAGAATATGGTAATCGCTGGAGAGGGTAACGGTCCAATCAGTGCTTTTGTTGATGCACTTCATTTGGAGGGATGGAAAAACTTTCAATTAATCGATTATCGCCAGCATTCCATTGGTGCCGGCTCTAAAACAAAAGCAGCAGCCTATATTCAGATCCGGCACGATAACGGCGCCTCATTTTTTGGATGTGGCATCAATCCTAACATTGAACTAGCTGGCTTGAATGCGCTTATCAGTGCATTCAACAGATCGAAACTGAAGTAAATAGGAATTACACTCGGATCAAAAGCAAAGTGTATGTGACTCCACTATCTGCTAGCTTAGGCATCGTACAGCTAGCTCTCGACATACTTCCTCCTGCTCATTAGGGCGTTCGATAATGGACTCGAAAGCCTCCGAAAAAGCCAATTGAAAATCGACTAACTTTTTAAGCGGAAGCCTGGATGCTGTTTCGGCCAATCGTCCTAAATACCAAGCATTTTGGGTAAAAACATTTAGATTACTCTTTTCGCTGCTATCACCGAAATGGTGACCATAGATCCGCGCAGCAGCCTCCAGGTCACTCTTTGAAATACCCCGGGCGTTTAATCGGATCGCTCTCGCATCCAAGAGCACCCGTAGTTGAATCAAAAGTCGGTTTCTAGACTGTAAACTAGCCAATAGAGGGCGCGACTCACTGTTAGTGAAAAAGTGCCGGCGCAGGGCTTCCAGTGTCCATCCTAGTTTGAGAGAGTAAAAAGCATCCGCAGCTTCAAAAAAATCAGTATCACCAAAATTCGGGACGAGGTCTGCCACTAAGCGATCATTTATCGGCTCACTACCTTCACCAGCGAAGGTAACTAATTTGCGTGTCTCCTCTACGATTAAGCGTGTGTTGCAGTTAACTTTACCTATTAACAACTCGACCGCATCGCGTGTCATACTTACTCCCGCGTTGTCGCAAACTTCCTTAATCAAAGTTGTACACGTTTCAGCCATATCTTTACCTCCAGTTAATGCGGTAAAATTAGCCGTCTTTTGACACCATTTAAAAAAACTTCGGCGCTTATCAACCGGCTGCGCAGTTATGAGTACGCTGACTGAATTGGCATCTAAGCCTTCGAGTACTGACTTAAGATTATCGAGTAATTCAAGAGTGCCCTGCGCCCGCCCAGTTGGACTGTCTGCTAAAAAATTAACATCCTTTAGCCAAACTACCTTGGACTCTCCAAAAAGTGAGAGTGTCTGCACGGCGCTAGAGAATCGGTTGATCGTATCATCGACCTCGGAGACGTTACCCGCGCGTGCATCTAATACCTCTTTAGAAAGCTCGTCGCTGAGCTTTTCCGTATGCTCGGCGAACCAAGCTTTACCCTTCTCTGAGACTAGGTAGTCGTCGTCTCCGCAAATAAATGTAAAGGGCTTAGCTGGCATATAATTTCTTAGTCTCTAAAGCTATTCCTTTCGGGGCAAGGCGTAAGCTTAACGGCTTTTAGTGCCCGTTTACTAATCGCGCTCCCCACAACTAAGGAATTCTTCAACTTTGTTCTCACGCAGTTTACGCCGCATCCAATCGAGCGCTGCATGAACAGCGCGAGCTTTAACATCTAGTCGGCCACCTGTGTAGCGTACGCTCTTACACCACACACCAACTGGCGAGTGATAACCTAGGTGGATTGTACCAACAGGATTTTTTCTCATCGCCGCCATCAGGGCCTGCGAAACCAGTCACACTAAGTCCATAGTCAGATGATAGCCCCTCGGATATACCAGACGCCATAGCAATAGCACACTCAGGGCTGACCGCTCCATGCTGTTCGAGAATCGATTCAGGTACGCCAACTTGAGAGACTTTAACATCGTTTGAGTAGCAGACGACTCCGCCGACAAACACTTTAGAAGCACCTGCTAAATTAGTAAACGAATCACAGAGTAATCCGCCTGTGCAGGACTCGGCAATGGCCAGACTGCGGTCAAGAGCGCGAAGCTCATGTAGTACGGCCTTGGCTAGGGAACATCTCCCAAAACAGACAAAGTCCTCTCCCAATAACTCCCGTGCTTCCTGTCCGATGGCCTCAATCTGCTCCATCCCAAGTAAATTATCGCGCGAGCTTAAGCGTATATCTACGATCCCATAGTGCACACAAAAAGCCAGATTAAGGCTAGGATGAGCCTCAATAATAGGCTGCATTGTTTCTTCGACTGCAGACTCGCCAGCGCCACAAGTTCGTATTTGCAAATAGGCATCTTCCTTGCAA
>CABXXS010000048.1 GCA_902516225.1 Puniceicoccaceae bacterium
TTTTAGGTATAAAATTTATAAAAAGCCAAGCTGAAGACCTATTAGATGCCCGAACTAGCTGAAGTTGAGTATTACCGAAAACAGTGGCTACCTGCTTTGAACCAAACTGTCACTAGCGTTCATCTAAATTCAGATAAACGAGTATTTAGGGGCCTAGATTGTGCAGCGCTTAAACAAAACTTAGTTCAGGAAAAATTTATAGACTCTCTAGTGCATGGGAAGCAGTTATGTTTGCGTTTTGGGCAGAGCCATTGGCTTGGTGTGCATCTGGGTATGACAGGAAAGATGCAAGTGTTACAAGCAGGTGAGAAACCAGCTAAACACGATCACTTGATACTTAGAATGGATGGTAAGCTATCACTAGTCTTTTCCGATGCGCGTATGTTTGGTCGTATCTTGTACTCCAATCACGACCTAGAGCCTGACTGGTGGGCTCATCGTCCACCAGAAATCTTATCTCCCGAATATAGCTTTGAGCGGATGGATACATATCTTAATAGGCGTACGAAGTCTCCGATAAAAGCGGTTCTTTTGGTGCAGGAATTCTTTCCTGGAGTCGGTAACTGGATGGCCGACGAGATTCTGTGGAGAAGCCGTATCCTGCCATCTAGAAAATGCGGTAGAATCACTATGCGTGAGCGAAAGGAACTCTACACACGAATCCGCGAAGTTTCTGAAGATGCTATCCGTGTGATCGGCGCAGACTGGGGTAGGCCCCCTGAAAATTGGCTCTTCAACCATCGATGGAAGGCTGGTGGTAGCTGCCCACAGACCGGTAAACTTCTTAGTAGGGCGAAAGTTGGAGGGCGCACTAGTTGCTGGTCCCCTAGTTGGCAAAGATAAATAAAAAATCCTTTATTTTATGTTCGCACAGCCCTTCAATTTTCCAGCAATATCAGCTACTTGAAAAATGTACCTATAAATAATACTAATCTATACCTCGTCGGTTTTATGGGGGTGGGTAAGTCGTCTATAGGTCGCCGTGTTGCTCGCGAATTAGGGTACAAGTTTATCGACTCGGATCATCAAATAGAAAAAGAGCAAGGCTCTCGAATTTCCGAAATATTTTCTACTTATGGCGAGGCTCATTTCCGTAAGCTAGAGCGTCAATTCATAGATAATGGTCATCCAGATTCCGGTTGTGTTATCTCCTGTGGTGGTGGACTCGTTATACAAGAAGGCATGAAGGAATTACTAAAGGCCAAGGGGGTTGTTATTTGTCTTTTTGCTTCCTTGGAAAGTATTATCGAACGTACAAATCGTAATAAAAATCGTCCTCTACTTGACGTGGACGATCCCGAAGCTGAAATTCGATTACTCTTAAAGGAACGCGAACCTATTTACATGTCTTGTGGAGCTAGCATTAGCACTGATCAGCGTAGCTTATCTGATGTAACGCGCCACTTGGTACGCACCTACAAGAGCAATGCTAGGGCGCATAATTCTTAAGTAATTAGCGCTGAGTTCTTGCGCCCTGCTAAAAATTACTTTTCTCCCTCATCGGGCACATCTTTTACAGGTGATATATCGGTGTCAGTTTCAGCTTCGGCCACTACCTGAACAGCCTCAGTATTTGTAGCATCATTATTGTTATCCTCTATAATAGCAGTTGTTTCGTGCTCTGTGTCACTTGGGGTCGTAGTCTGAGATTTAGAAACTTCTTTTTCAGCCGTTTTCTTTGTCATTGGCACCTTCGGTTTTGGAAGTGGCATTGGAGGGGGAGCAAACAGGCGCCCGTCACCGTATTCGGTGACGTATCCCTCGGTGATCAACCAGCGAAGATCTAGCATTAATTGGCGAAGCTTAAGCTCCTCTTCTTTGCTTAAAATGCTCTTGGGTGTCGCTTCGGTTGAAGCTTGTGCGTCTTCGGTTATTTTAGGGGAATCTTCTTTAGGAGTGGCGACTTCTGTTGGATTTTCGTCTGCCGCTAAGCTACTAACCTCCGAATTGGCTTCGGATTCGGCCTTGGCTTGAGACTTAGCTTTCGCGGCAGCCTCGACTTCCGCTTCGGTCATTTTAAGTTTTTCAGGATTCTGTTTCTCTGTATCTACACCAATATATTCTTTGGGTAGTTTTGAGGCAGGTAAATCTGGATGTTTTTCAATGAAATCGATTAGGTCACGTATCGAATCAGTAAACACGCTTGTACTGTCGCGAAATTTTCTTTTTACCGCGCAGACGAATGATACGCCCTTTGTTCCTTTTTTATAAACGGCAAATTTCTGGCGACGCAGACGACCACGGATATTATTGGCTGAGTCTAGTGGAAAGTGCTTTTGCTGTTCGACGTAGGCTTCTACTGAGCGCCGTATGTTACCTTGAGGCAGACGTTCTATATCGCGCCCTGCAAAACGAATACTTTCATCTGAACCGACGACTTTATCCTTATGATTATTTAAGAGATATTCACGGGCACTTCCGAGTGCTTCAAAAGATACTTTTTCGATTTCTTGCGAATCCTTTACAGTATAGCGAGTAGCTTTCTTCATTGATTCAAGCCATGCATCAATTTGCTCTTGTTCTTTTACGCTTTCAATCTTGGAGCTGAATCGTTCGAAGGACATACCGTTGATTCGTGTGGTGAAGTGACGCTGAAGAAATTCTTGATAACGATGATAATTAGGTGGTCCCAATAGCTCGCCGGTTATGGTACAACGGTTGACCATAAGAAAGCTGCCCTTGGGCGGATCGATTTCGATCTCTTTAGTATCAAAGAATAAATCGATATGATGCTTGATCACATAACTGACTGCTTCTTCTTCGGTCTCAAAGGGCAAATGTCCAGGCACAGAGTAGTAGAGATTAGTTTTTTCTCCACCTTTTGAATCTTTGGGCGAAACCACTACAATGTAGCGCTCGGGTTTTTCAAGAAGCAGCTGTGCTAAATCGAAAAGTTGATAGGTGCGTGCGCTGGATCGTAGGCGCTTTATAAGCGCATCAAAAGCTTCATCTTGGGGGTAGAGGTCGACTCCAACCGTAGGGTTGAAAGTAATTGGTACGGATTTCTTTGGTAGTCTTTCGCGATTGCCGGAATAGTTTCCTCTGCGGTCGGATTTCTTATCTGTCAGACCAGGTCCGCCTCTTTTTTCGGTACGACGATCTCTTGGATGCTTTCCGCTAGTGTGTCTAGATTTACGATCGTTATTCTGTGCCTTTGATCGGGATGGCTTAGCGTTCTTATCGGCCCAGTTAGGTCCGAAGTCTAAGCCGGAAAGTCCATCTAAATTGAGGGGCTCTTTAGTCTCCTCAGTTTCATTGCCTACTTCTTTATCTGTCATGTTTGTCTTGGATAAACGAGGCCAAATATATCTGCCCTCGTGCACTATTATGCTATCTTTATGTCAGTAGAAGATAGAAAAGCAAGATACAACAATAGCTTTGTTTTTATAAGACTTTCATATTTTTAATAATTTATTGTTGTACTCGAAAAAAAGCTACCTATCAACGTGATCCTTTGATATATTAATATCTTACTGGTCGAGTGGTGGAATTGGCAGACACGCATGATTAAGGGTCATGTGCCGCAAGGCGTGAGGGTTCAAGTCCCTCCTCGACCACCACTTTTAAAGAATTAATGACGGGGATTTTCAGTATCTTATTTCGTACAAAAAAGAAGCCCCCACATTGTTAAACGTGGAGGCTGTAATGTGGCTTATGTCTATTGATTGCCACAAAAGACTACCTAGAAGGCGTTACAGCGAAAGATCTAAGCATCACACTAACAGATAGTGATCTTCGCTCCATATACAGCGAACTGGGCTACGAGGGGTGTAGCGGTAATACTATGATTAAGTATCTTACTAATCCGCCATTTTGAAACGGAAGAAGCGTGTGCTATCCTCTACAGGAATTGTCACAGAAAGATTTTGGTTTGAATGATCTTCATGCTCATCGCCCTCATCACCGTGCTCGTCGCCGTGCTCATTACCTAAGTCGAGAAGATTCCATACTCCTAGGTCAGAGCTTTGCTCTACTTCCATGGACAAAGTCGCTTCTCCATTTTCTACTGCTATCATTGTAGAGCCAGCACGAAGGTCTTTGATATCATCTATACTGTAGATATTATATATTGTCGGGTTACTTCTAATTGCGCTTACAACATCTTGAGTCGGTAAATTGGGAAATGCATCGTCGCTGTCTACAATACCATCTCCATCGCTATCTAAAGTCTCGTCAGGATTACGAGGTATTACAGTCAAGCTAACCACACTTGAGGAGACTTCGTTACCGCGTTCGTCAGTAGCACGTGCTACTAGTCTAATTATTCCTGCGTCTGCATTATTAATTGAAAGATCGTAGTCGTATTGCCCTGCAACTCCCGTGGGGTATGCTTGCCCAAGCAGCGAACTTCCATCGTAAATATTAACTTGGGTAATAAATCCATCATCATCGCTTGCATGCACCAAAACCTGCACAGTATAACCAGCAGTTATTGAGTCGCCATCCATTACCGAGTTTAGTTCGTCGATCGCAACTACTGGTATAGCTCCAGTAATCACGGCGATCGTCTCGATGGTCGAGACATTCGTATTACCACTATTGTCCGTGACGCGAGCCTGCAGATCGATAAAGCCTACTTTATCAACAGTGTAATTAAGGCGGAAAGAATCGTTCGATGTACGAGTGGCGGTGCCTAGTAAGGCAGATCCATTAATAACTTCTACATTTGTCACAAAACCATCTGAGTCAAAGGCTGTGATATCTATAGCTATAGTGTCTCCAAGAACATAAGGGCTATTACCTCCAGCAGTTGGGCTTGTGATTGCGGCTGTTGGTGGTAATTCCCCAGCATCCATGAAGACAATAAATAGAAGTAGTACAAACAGACACTTATATTTCATACTACTTTTGTAAATCTATTCAGATACAAATAAAGAAAAAAAGCTCCCCCTAGCATACCAATAAGAATAGGGGATTGGGTTTTTCTAAAATGAGTGGGGCTGAGCTTTAAGATACGGAAATAGTGCCAACCACTATAGGTTAAATACCTAAAATAAAGCAGATCATATAGGCCAAAAGTAGACCAAATAAATAATTAAGGGGCAGTGAAATAAATCCCACTGCCCCGTTTTTAAGTGGCTGCTCAGGCTGGGATCGAACCAGCGACCAAGTGATTAACAGTCACCTGCTCTACCGCTGAGCTACTGAGCAAAGATAGTTATAAAAATGAGCTAATAAGCGAATTTGGTATTTTTAAAAAGCATTAGAGTGCTCGTTTACAAGACTAAAGATACAAAATTCGTAAAAGTTAGATTAATTAACAAGTATCTAACACACTGCAATTTTTTGAGCAATTAGCGCCTCTTCAGAGCGACTAACATGAAAGCCAGCCCTCCAAATAATAGGGAGTAGGTGGACGGTTCTGGAACTGAAAAAGTGGCTCCTTGCGACTCAAACCATTCCTGGTCAAATTCATCTGGCAGGATTGCGCCATAAAGATTTGCTCCACTCCAAGTGTATGCATAATCAACGTTAAAAGCATTTGAAAGGTCCGCTCCTGAGAGATTAGCATCTAAGAAAGAAGCATAAAAGAGATCCGCACCGAGAAGATAAGCTCCTGAGAGGTTAGCATTCGAGAGACTTGCAT
>CABXXS010000049.1 GCA_902516225.1 Puniceicoccaceae bacterium
GTAAGATCTCGAAACCTAGTCCGTTGCGTCTGCGAGCATAAACATAAGTTCTGCGCTAGAAACAAGCTTGTCGCCAACTTTACACTCACCAGTTGCTGTAGCGATCTTGTTACCACGAATTTTGACCAACTTAACCCGAATCTCAATGCAGTCACCTGGCTCAACAGCTTGTCTAAACTTCACTTTGTCTACACTCATGAAGAAAGCGATTTTATTCTCCTCAACAGGCAATTTCCTCAAGAGAAGTACACCAGCTGCTTGTGCCATAGCTTCAATCTGTAATACCCCAGGCATGACGGGACGACCTGGATAGTGTCCTTGAAAATACGGTTCGTTGATAGTGACATTTTTTATCGCAACTAGTTCGTCCTTACTCACCAACTCGGCTACTCGGTCAATCATCACAAATGGATATCTATGTGGTAGAATATCGAGCACTCGGCGAATGTCCATGGTACTCTCTGAACCATCGACTGTGTTTGCCGCTTTTTTAGGCACAGATTTTTTCTTTGAGCCTTTAATCTTATCTAGCAACTTTTTACGCAGAATTTTGGACAGCTCCGCATTCAGTGCATGGCTAGGTCGCACGCCGACAATGTGCGCTTTAATCGGCATACCCACTAGGGTGATATCACCTATAATATCGAGCATTTTGTGGCGCACGAACTCGTCTTTAAAACGCAGAGGCTCTTTGGAAACAATTTTATCCCCTTTTATAACAATGGCGCTATCTAGACTGCCTCCTTTTATCTTCCCAAGTTTGAGCAACTCTTCGATATCTTCGTAAATTGTAAAAGTACGAGCTGGGGCAATCTGGGCAATATAGGTTTCGGGCTCTATATCTAGACTAAGATGTTGCGTATGTATGCCTCGATCATCAGCTGAGGTGCAAGTAATTCTAAAGTCATCGTGCGGCAATGCAATGATTGAACTACTTCCTCTAGTCACTGAGACAGGTTCATCCAGTACAAAATACTCACGCTCTGCATCTTGCTCAATTGGCTCTGCTTGCTGAATTAAATTAACAAAATGTTTAGCCGATCCATCCAGTATGGGCGGCTCGCTAGCATCCATCTCAATGATAATATTATCCACCGCACAACCACTCAGTGCGCTAAGCACGTGCTCGATGGTGCGTACTTTGGCATGACCATCTGCAATAGTAGTACTACGAACTAGGTCGTCTACCAATTCGATGACTGGCTTAAGTTCGGGCTTACCGTATATGTCGATCCGTCGAAAGGTCACACCCGTGTTTTCTGGAGCAGGCTTGAGGGTAAGATTGACTTCCTCGCCAGTGTGCAAGGATTTACCCTTGATCGAAACTTCCCTCAGGATAGTGCGTTGTTTCATAGAAAGTGTGCTAATAAAAAGCGCGCGACCTCGTGGTTGCACATTAAAGAAGTTATTTTAGAAGGTTAAGCTTCGTAACAATTATGTAAAGCATCAGTTTTGGGTCACTAACGAAGTATATTAATATCAATCACGTCCATACCCGCATTGCGGGCTGCCTGTAAACCTAGTTCGGTGTCTTCGAATGCGTGGCAACGCGTCGGGTCAACACCGATTAGCTCTGCAGCTTTTAAATAAGTATCGGGCGCCGGCTTAGGGTGCACAATATCATCGGCTCCTACGACTGCTGTAAACCATTCCCGGATACCAAGCGTTTTAAGTATTTTTTCAGCGACCCACTTTAGGCTTCCAGTGGCGACTGCCAACGGCATTAGCCCACGGTGTAATTCAGCAATCAATTTTACCGGAACAATTGGTTGAACGTCTTTAAGTAATTCAAGAAAAAGCTCTTCTTTTGCCTCGGCTAGAACGGTAGAGTCGAGGATTTTACCCTGTTCGCTAGCCAATAGATCGATAATTACGGGTGTTGGTACCCCTCCTAGAGCATAGAAGCGGTCTTCGCTAAATTCAATACCATGCGTGGCCATAGATTTGGACCAAGCAGCAAAGTGTGTTGGCATAGTATCAGCGAGCGTACCGTCCAAATCAAAAATAAGACCGTCATACTTATGATGTAAATTTTGCATCAATTAATTTTGAGGAGAGTAAGAATGACAAGCAAGAGCAGAGACTATATTTGCTCAGCGAAAACCTTCGCTTGCGCAATCCACCAAAAAAGGCACTAATAACAAAATGATTCGCTCAATAAGAAATGCATTTATCACAGGTCTATTAGTCGTGCTCCCATTAGGGGTTACTATGATAGTGATTAATTTTCTTCTTGAGCACCTAGGCACGCCAGCGAGTCAATTCTTCTTCTGGTTTCTTGATTCTGAGTGGCGCGAGGCTCCAGCGGTTTCATTTGCACTTGAAGCAATTTCGGTGCTGGTAGTTTTCCTTCTTATTACTCTACTCGGCGTAGGTTCGCGCTTTGTGCTGGGGCGTATTATTCTAAATTGGCTGGAACGACTCTTCGATAGAGTGCCTTTTATAAACACTGTTTATCGTACTGTCAGGCAAATTGTAGACACATTCAGCGCCCAGAAAAAAGCAATTTTCCAAGAAGTTGTCTTACTGGAGTATCCACGTAAACGTTGCTACGCACTAGGTTTTTTGACTAGCACAGCACGGGGTGAACCACAAAATATGACAGGCGAACACATTGTTAATGTATTCATCCCAACTACGCCTAATCCGACTAGCGGTTTTCTTCTTATGCTCCCAGAGGAGGATATCACTCGCCTGAAAATGAGTGTCGCCGACGGGATGAAACTCATCATATCAGGCGGTGCTGTCGTACCTAACCCAGCGACAGGCAAAGCCGTAGTAATTGAAAACCCACTACAGGCAGACGGTGAAGCGCCCACTACCCGTGCCTGAGCAAGAAGAGTCTCTAGTTTTAAAGACGGCGCCCTCAGGCGAGTCATTTCTCAAGCTATATCTGCTTACAATTCAGAACGGCGTTTTTTTATGCCTGAAGAGAATTCCTAAAAAAGCACTGCACTCTTCTATACCTGATATTTTCGACCAGGCTCTCATTACACTAGAAACGTCACAACAAGGAACCATGCGTTTCGTGAAAGAGTATCAAATAACTCAACGGCGGGATCAAATCGGGCACAATTATAAAAGTCTCTCTAGTGCCTCCTTCTTCAGTCAGTTGTTAGTAAGTAATGCTGCACATTTACCTGAATCTAAAACTCTCTTCAATCTCACTGCTAGATCTTTTGACGCTTTTGCAGAAGGTAAGGTACCTGAAATCGTATTACTAAAAAGTTTGTACCTTGTTCTGACGAACGAGGGCTTCCCCGTACGAGAATCTTGGTGGCCGACTGTGCCCTCTAATCTAACCTCACTAGCCAAACGTCAACTGCAGGCGAGCGCACCCATGCAGATTGACGCAGGCGAGAAAAAAAACTGCCAGGGTATCTGCGATCACTTAATTGATTGGATGCGCCTGCACACTGATCTGATTGTGCCTGATTAATTTTTTTATACTGTCCATTAGTAACATACATATAATTAAGTACTTTATATGGAGACCAACCTTCCCTGAAGCATTGCATTATAGAACTCGCTTATTAAGCAATAAAATTCTAGGTTTAAAGTACTATCGAATATTGTTCGCTTATTCGTATACTTTTCCCATACGACTCTAATGGTAAACTTCATTCTAATTAGCTAAATCACACCCGTAATAGAAAGAATTAAAGGACTCTTTGTTTTATAAGTGAATGCTTCTATTTGACAAAATTCTCAAGCTCTACCTTCTGTAAATATATGTCAAAAAAAGGTGTTATTCTCCTAAACCTTGGTTCACCTGATTCAACCGAGGTCAGTGACGTTCGTAGTTACCTGCGAGAATTTCTTATGGATGGTCGCGTACTTGATGCGCCATTTGCTATCCGCTGGTTTTTGGTAAATTGCCTTATTTTACCCACTCGTCCGCGCGAGTCCGCAGAGGCATACAAAGAAATCTGGGAAGAAGGTGGTTCTCCTCTAATTATTACTTCACGTAAGCAAAAAATAGCTCTCGCAGCTAAACTAGACATCCCTGTAGCTCTTGGAATGCGATACGGCAATCCATCCACTCCTGACGCTCTTAAAGAACTACTGGATCAAGGCGTGGACGATCTCTTCATCATTCCGATGTATCCACACTACGCTATGTCCAGCTACGAGACAGCCGTAGTCGCTCTGATGAACGCTGTGCGCGAGCAGAAGCCAGAGCTAAAAACGACACTTCTTCCGCCATTTTACCAAGATCCAGGTTATATAGATGCACTAGTTGAGCGAGCCCGTCCTTCTATCGAAAGTGGTGACTTCGATAAGCTAGTTTTCTCCTTTCATGGTATCCCACAGCGCCACCTAGTAAAAGGAGACCCCTCGCATAATCACTGCCTAACCGCGCATGACTGCTGCAACACTACTCACCCCGCACACGCAACCTGCTACCGTCATCAGTGTGCAATGACCGTAGAAAAATTTGTAGCCGCTACTGGACTACCAAAGGATAAATACATTCTGACATTTCAGAGCCGACTCGGTCGCGAGCCTTGGCTACAGCCTTATACCGATAAGACTCTAGAACAATTAGCTAAAGACGGGCACAAACGGGTCAAAGTTATGTGCCCCGCCTTCACTGCAGACTGTTTAGAAACACTCGAGGAAATTGCCATGCAGGGCCGAGACAGTTTCCTGGAATCGGGTGGAAAAGAGTTCGAACAGATCCCTTGCCTAAATGAGACTCCTGCCTTCATCAAATTACTAACTTCGAAGGTGGAAGCTTGGCGTAGCGGCGCCTACGAGAGTGCGCGCGCCACCCCTCCCGCATATGTGGAGCGTAAAGAATAAAACATGTTTCATCAAATCGCTATGACTGACCGCGACCTTTTAGTAGTCGCCTTTGTGATCTATGGCTGTGCATTTCTTTACGGCCTTAGCTTTCTACTACTGTGTCGTCCCTATTCCCGCGTTGCTATGCTCATACAATTAAGCTGCGGTTTTCTTGTTCAGACCTTAGGACTCAACCTAAGGGGTACAACAATCAAAGCATGGCCCCTTGGTAATCCATTTGAAGTAGCGCAATTTATAGCTTGGTCACTCGTTCTACTATTTTTAATAATTGGCCCCGCATTTCGTTTGCGGCTTCTTGGCTTCTTAACTGCAGCCCTAACTACACTAATAGCTGGAGGATCTTTAGCTATGCGTTCAT
>CABXXS010000050.1 GCA_902516225.1 Puniceicoccaceae bacterium
ATTGGTACAATTGACGAGATAAAGAAAAAATTTGAGGAGTCTTCTCAAGATGCGCCTCTTTTCAAAATAGATGCCGAAATGCTACTGGGGGAAGCATCAGAGCCTCTAAAAAAGTTAGCTAAGATATCAGATGCTACAGTAAAGGACATAAATGCGGGTAGAGCACTAATTGAAGAGGCTAGAGAAAAAACTCTTATTACTAATGCCTTGTGTGACTTGATCATTGCTCAACCAGTAGCAGAAAATGATACTGCGCTTAGTGGATTTGATTTCTCTACATGGAGGGAAAATGAGTCAGATATACTAAATCATCGCTCATTGGCTCAAGCCGAAGATATTTTAAAGCCGCAAAAAGCGCTGCACTTCCCTATTGCTTTCCCAGAAGTATTTCTAGGTCGGAACTCTGGTTTCAATGTGATTCTTGGTAATCCTCCTTGGGATGAGGCTGTAATTGCAGAAGATAAATTTTGGGCACGATATAAGCCAGGTCTTAGCGGGATGAGTACTTCACTCCAAAATGAAACTATCAGTAACTTACGACATAATCGACCAGACCTAGTCGCTTTGTTAGAATCAGAGAGAGCAAGAGCGGATGAATTCAGAAAATTTCTGCTTGTAGGAAATTTCCCAGGTATGGGAACTGGTGATCCAGATGTCTATAAAGCATTTGCATGGAGATTTTGGTTTCTTTGTTCATCTACGAATGGAATATTTGGCGTGGTACTGCCTCGCTCTTCAATGAATGCACAGGGATCTACGGACTTCAGAAAGCAGCTCTTTTTAGAAGCAGGATCAATCAATGTTACTGCCCTTCAAAATACAAGGCAGTGGATGTTCGAAATGGAGGCACGATATACGTTGATTCTTCTTTCTGTATCTAAGAAAGTATCAGCTCAGCAGGGCATTAGTACTAGGGGCCCTTATTGTTCGTTACAGGAACTTACTGAAGGCAGTCAACAGAGCGCTCAATATCTGAGGGTCTCAGATATCATTGAAAGCTCTGACTCAGCGTCTTTGCCATTACTACCATCACAAGATTCAGTTTCCGTATTTTCCCAGTTGAGGAAGTCACCGAGACTAGAATTAAACACTGAAGGTACTTGGCGAGCTAGACCTGATAGAGAATTGGATGCTACAAATGATAAGTCACTCATGACATTTACTGAGGAATGTCCCGAAGGCTTCTGGAAAGTCTATAAAGGATCTAGTTTTGATCTTTGGAAAAATGATACGGGTGAGTACAATGCATTTGCAGACCCTAATGTAGTGTTACCTTTATTACAGTCTAAACGCTTGCGTGCAAGTTCGGGGAGTAGAGATAGCGTATATAAGGAATATTTATTAGATTTTATTAACGATGAATCGACACTTGCTTGTTTGCACCCAAGAATCGTTTACAGAGGAATTACTAACCGTACTAATCGTAGGACCATTATAGTATCATTAATACCTCCAAAGACATTAGTTAGTAATAGTGGTCCTTTCTTTCATTTCCCGAGAGGTGATAAATTAGACGAAGCTTACCTTTTAGGCGTTCTTAGCACTATACCAATGGATTGGTATGCCAGGCGATTTATTGAATCTAACGTCAATTTTTTCATCATTAATCCCTTCCCTATTCCGCGCCCTGATCGTTCAAACCCATTATGGAAGAGAGTGGTAGAATTATCTGGTAGGCTTGCTGCAACTGACGAACGTTTTGCTGAGTGGGCAACTGCTGTGGGTGTTGATTATGGGCCGATCGAACCGTCAATTAAAGAGGCTATGATATATGAGTTAGATGCAGTCGTAGCTCTTCTTTACGGTTTGGATAAAGGCCAGCTAGAGCATATTTTTGAAACTTTCCACGTTGGCTGGAATTATGAACCTAGGCTCACAGCAGTTCTTCAATTTTATAGCGAATGGCAAAATAAGATATAGATATGCCGCATCCAGACTTCATAGACAACCAAAGTGGCAACACTATGGAAAAGGCCTTAAAGGCACTATTAGGAGTACGTGATGGTGAGGTATCTATTGTTGAGGAGTCTGGTAAGGCGGTAAAAATAGCCCGAATAGCGACTGCTTATTTTAGTCCTGCAGGGTTTTCTAAGATATCTGGAGCTATAAGTCCTATACCTTGTATAAAACTAATGTTAGGGACGGACCCATTTGACAGCTCTGAGTCATGGAAGCGACCATTAGGAGAAAATGAGAGTAAGTTTTACGCCAGAAAATTAGGTGAGGGTCTTAACAAGCAAGATTCAGCACTACGCATAGAACGTGATAATCTGCCTTTTGAACGCGATATTAGCACTGCGACAAGACGACTTGTTGATGCACTGAAGTCAGGTAACATTGAAGTTAGGCGATACGAGAAAAATTTTCTCCACGCAAAGTCCTACATTTTCACTAGTGATGAATTAAATGAAGATGTTCCTTCGAGTGCAATCATAGCAGGCAGCTCTAATTTGACTACTTCTGGGCTAACTAATAATTTAGAGCTGAATTTAGGACGTTATGACAACGATACGATC
Source organism: Puniceicoccaceae bacterium (assembly GCA_902516225.1). The sequence continues at coordinate 2,517 of CABXXS010000050.1, forward strand.
AAACGAGCTGTTGACTGGTTTGATGGTCTTTGGGAAGAGGCTGTGCCTTTTGATCTAGCTAAGTTCTTTGAGGAGATGTTTGAGGCAAGAACTCCGTATGACATATTTCTACGAGTTATTTGGGAATTATATGGTGACGATGTTGAAGAGGAGCAAGAAGCAGATGGAAGCCTGCCATTAACTAGTTTTCAAAAGCACGGAGTATACAGGGCCTTGAAATTAATCAGCGAAACTGGGGGAGTAATTGTAGCTGATGAAGTTGGACTTGGTAAGTCATTTATTGCAGGAGAGATAATAGCTAAATATCGGGAGAAAAGGCAGAGAGCTTTACTTATTTGTCCAGCAGCGCTGCGTGACGCATCCTGGAAAAGTTTTACAGATCAGTTCGAATTATACTTGGAGGTCGTATCATTCGAGCAGCTAGCGAACGACATACAGCTTAAGGATGAAGGAAGGCGACCCAATGCATCCAGCTCGCACCTATTGAGGGATATAGAAGAGTACCAACTAATCATAATAGATGAAGCGCACAATTATCGTAACCCTGATTCCCCTAGTCGAGCAGCTGCATTAAGAGATCTTTTATATGGGAAGCGCAAAGATGTACTTATGTTAACTGCTACACCTGTTAATAATTCGCTTTGGGACTTGTACCACCTAACTCGCTTTTTCCTCAAACAAGATTCATTTTTAGCGAGCAAAGGAATTTTATCTATACGTGAACGCTTTGACTTAGCGATGAGTCAAAATCCAAACGATTTATCGCCTGACCTTCTTTATCCGATTGTCGATGCAACTACAGTAAAGCGTACGAGGAAATTTATCAAAAAGCACTATTCAGGAGATACAATAACAGGTCCTGATGGAGCAAGAGAGACAATCGTGTTTCCTGAACCAAAGGCGATTAGCGTACGATATAAATTGAATAGCTTGATGCCAGGGCTTTTCGATCTGGTCGAGAAATATTTAGATCCAGATAACGAGGATTCTCTTAAGCTTGCCCGCTACAAATCAGACAACTACTTGAAACTAGAAGATGAAGATGATAGAAATGTTAATACAGCTACTGGACTTTTATTAAGTGGTTTACTGAAGCGATTTGAATCTTCTACATACGCATTCCGTATATCAATACAGCGAATGATTAGTCAGCATAAGTCCTTTTTAGACGCTCTGGAGGAAGGATACGTCATTAGTACAGAGTTTTTTAGTGAATATAGCGGTACAGACGACGAAGATTTCAACAAAGTATTGGAAGATAGTGGAAATAAAAAAGAAGCTTCACTTTATAACTCGAGTGCCTTGAAAAGTGATGTAACTAGTGACATGCACAAGCTTGAAGAACTTGAACAAAAGCTGGGTTCCATAAGTGCAGAAAAAAATCCCAAGCTAATTGCTCTAACCGAGCAGCTGATAGAAATTCTCAAACAGGCTGATGAAGATGGATTATCTCGAGAAGATAAAATTGATAATCAGAAGGTTCTTATTTTCTCTTACTTTGCTGATAGTGTGAGATGGATCACGGATTTTCTTAAAGATGAAATCGAGCGTAATCCTAGTCTCTCGAGATATAAAGGAAGGCTTAACTCAATAGTAGGAAGCGGCAGTGGAGAAGGCCAGAGTAGTGCCATTGCTGCCGCTAAGTTCGCACCAAAAACTGCAGGACTTCCTGGGACTTCCAATGATACAGATATATTAGTTACTACAGACGTCTTAGCTGAAGGCGTGAATCTACAACAAGCTCGAAACATTATTAACTATGATATGCCATGGAATCCTATGCGCTTAGTCCAAAGGCATGGCCGCATTGATAGAATAGGTAGTCAGCATAAAAGAGTATTTATGCGCACAATATTCCCTGCAGATCGCTTGGATAGTTTACTCAATCTTGAAGAGAGAATAACCAGAAAAATCGCCATGGCGGCAGCTTCTGTTGGAGTTGTATCGCCAATTGCAGGAGTAGATTCAAGAGACCAAATATTTACTGAGTCTAAAGAAGAAATACAGAGGCTCATCGACGAAGACCCTTCTTTATATGAGAATGGAGGTACAGTGCAAAGTACTCAGAGTGGTGAAGAATATAGACAAACATTGAGGAAGGAGCTTGTTGCTAGAGGCGATGACATAGGGCTTTTAGCATGGAAATCGGGGTCAGGTATGAAAAAAGGAGATAAACCTGGGATGTTTTTCTTAGCTAAGGTTGGTGAGAGAAGTTATTTAAGGTTTGTGCATACAAACAATGACTGGAAGCCACTAGTCTTCGAGGGTGAGCAAGGAGAAGAAAATTTAAAAATTGAATCGGAGATTGGTACATGCCTTAGGAAAATAGAATGCACCGAAAACGATCCATTAACGCTCAGTGAACAGGCTCAGACTGCTGCATATGATCTTTGGGAGATTGCCCAGGATGATATATATCAAAAATGGACCTTTGAGACGGACCCTTTGAATATTAGTCCAAGAATCAGGCCTTTAAATAAAAAGGTAGCTGAATTTATACGTAATAATCCTCCTGGCGATATTGAGCAGAAAGAAGTCGAAAAGGCTCTAGATATTGTCGAAAGTCCCTGGCCGATGCGCGATGAAAAGAGGCTACGAG
>CABXXS010000051.1 GCA_902516225.1 Puniceicoccaceae bacterium
GTTAATGTGGTAGCGTCAGCTATAGCGAACGGAACGTCTAGAAGCTTAGCCATTGTACGCGCAAGGAGTGTTTTTCCGCTACCTGTTGGCCCAAGCAGCAGAATGTTACTCTTCTCAATCTGCACGTCGTCGTACTTGCTATCTATATCCGAAAAGTCAGAGGAAGACTCGACTCCAGATTCTGCGCGCAGACGTTTGTAGTGGTTATAAACTGCAACTGATAAGGCTCGCTTCGCATAGTCCTGACTAATAATATGTTCGTCTAGCGCGGCGGTTATCTTAGCTGGTCTGATTAGATTAAAAGTCCCACTGCTCGCAGCTTCCTCGGATTTTGGAGTAGAGTCGACAGCAGAAACATCGGCTAATTCACGGTCAATAATTGTCTTACAGACAGTAACACAGGAGTCACAAATATGCACACTCGCAGGACCTGCGATCATTTTACGAACTTCATTTTGTGCCTTTCCGCAAAAGGAGCAGAAAGTCATCCGTGTGGACTTTGCCATAGATTAGGTCTGTATACGTGCGATACTTAGTCGATTGGCTTAGCTTCAATCACTTTATCGACGATGCCATAAGCCAAGGCATCCTGAGCGGTTAGATAAAAATCGCGATCTGAGTCCGATGCAATTTCTTCGGCAGTTTTATTGGTATGACTAGCAATCAAACCGTTCATACGTTCACGCCAGCGAAGAATCTCGCGAGCAGCGATAGAGATATCTGAAGTCTGCCCAGTAGCACCGCCGGTCGGTTGGTGCATCATAACACGACTGTTCGGGAGTGCGTAGCGCTTTCCCTTTGTACCCGCTGCAAGAAGTAGCGTCGCCATGCTCGCGGCTTGGCCCACACAATAGGTCACTGTATCACACTGAAGAAAATTCATGGTGTCATAGATGGCCATGCCATCGGTCACACTACCACCGGGGGAATTAATATAGAGGCTGATGTCTTTTTTAGCATCTTCCATCTGGAGAAAGAGCATCTGCGCAATGACGGCGTTAGCCACAAAGTCGTTAATAGGTGTCCCGATAAAGATGATTCGATCACGCAAGAGACGGCTGTAAATGTCCCAAGCGCGCTCGGTACGTCCTTCTCGCTCATAGACAGTAGGTAGTGGTACGTAGCTCACGATTTATATATTGGTTGCGTTATAATATTTAGTGAAGTGAGAAATTTACTCGCATAAGCTTGAATATCAAATGCCTTTTACGCAATCTAAGAAGCTTCTGTCTTCTAATCGGCTAGTCCGATTCTTTTACAGGCTCTACAGGTTCACGTTCTGCCTTTTCGAGCAATAGATCCATGGTTTTACCGAGGACGATTTCGCGGCGCATATTATTGATGCGGTTTTGGTCTTTACGAAGTTCTTTCACCAGTTTCTCAGGATTTTGACCGGATTGTTGAGCTTCCATCATTATCATGCGACTAAAGTCTTCGTTCTCAACTTGTATTTTCTCTTTTTCGGCAATCTTGGTAAGGATCAGTCGCGACTTAATGCGATCATGCGCCGCCTTACTTGCTCCATCATGCAATGACTCTTTATGCTTCTCTAATTCATCCTTTGATACGCCTTGTTGCATGTTACGCTGCATAAAATCGCGAAGGACGGAATCAGTCTCACTATCGATCCCGCTCTGAGGAACCGGGAAATCTACGCAGTTGAGTAATTCCTCAGTGATCTGCTGACGCTCGGCATTGGCGTTCTGCTGTTTTTTTTGGTTAGTAATATTTTCTGCTAAACGCTCAAGAAGCTCAGCCTTGTCTTTGACTTGTAGGCTTGTGAAAAAGGCTTCGTCCATTTCGGGCATCACTTTTTCTCTGACTTCCTTTGCCTCGAGGCTGTAAACAGCCGTCTTACCGGCCAATACTTCAGGCTTAAAGTCTTCCGGGTACTCCATGGTAACTTCCTTGGTGTCGCCCGCCTTCATCCCTACTAGGCCATCGATAATCGCTCGAACACCTGGCGCATCTTCGGACCCGGCTTCTTCCCAGGTTGTTTCCTGTGATCCATACATTGTAGCATCTGGTACAAGATCCGCGACTAATTCTTCTCCAATTTTACCTTCATATCCGCACTGCACATAATCGCCTTTCTGAGCAGCCTTATCGGCAACATTAAATTCGGCTCTTTGACCGAGCAACTGATCTAGAGTCTTGGTAACTTCTTCTTCAGATGCTTCTGAGGAAGCCTCTTTAACTTTGAGACCTTCATAGGCGGGTAATTCAAAATCAGGGACGACGTCTACTGTAAAGGTAATGGTAGCCTCCTGTCCCGAAACGATTTCTCCATCATCCATATCGACTATATTAAAAACCTCAAAATCGGCGACAGCCACGCCTTCTTGGTGAGCTTGGGATACGACGCGTTGTTTAAGCTCTTGCTTCATGTCTTTAGCGAAACGACTACGCACCATACTATCGGGTGCTTTTCCCGCCCGGAATCCAGGGATTTTAGCTTGTTGCTTAAATTCTTTTAGTAATTTCTCCTCATACACAGAGACCTCTTCAGGAGATACTGTAACAGTGATTGCTTTGCGAGTGGCGCTGATATCTTTAAGGTCTGTTTTCACGATAGGTAAGTATGATAAATTGTAGTAACGCCAGAAAATGGCCGCATAACAAAAAGCGGCAGAATAAAGGGCATAGTCATTTTACGGTCAATGTCTATTATGAGAATAGTTCAGCCCCATATTAAAATGCCCTATTGCATTTTCCTAGGAGCCAGCCCCATGTAAACCAGTAACAGCAGATTAATCCCAGGAACAAACATCAGGAGTGACCAGTAGGCGGGCTTACCCATGTCTCGTAAACGTTTAAGAAACTGCATAAGGCCAATCAATAAGCAAAAGATGGCCACTACTATGCCAACGAACGGGCCAAGCGGACTATAATTTCCATGGTGCCAATGATCGAAATAATTAATAGCGACTCTAGTGATACCCAAAGTGACTAGTGCTAGCAAAATGATGCGGATTGTAAATGCAATGCGGCCAATGCAGCCTTCGGAACTTATAAATATATCTTTCATAGTGTAGTTAGAGTATTTATCAAAACACATGTTTACGGAAGGAATTTGGATCGCAACAAAAACCTTTGACGACGTCGCGGATAGATTGAAATGCTGTTAAAATTTAGCCTTCTGTAAACGAGTAACTGCTGAGTCTTTCCATAATTTTCTAATAAGTATCACTTTTCGTTGATACAGATTAGTTTTTGTGAGAGTATTAGACTCTATGGATAGAAATACACCGCCACCCATGCAAAGGAACCCTCTCGATGATGTTGATTGGGATGCTGTGCGACGTCTACGCAAACTAATTTACATCGTACCACTCTTACTGCTTATCGCCAGTGGCGCTTTGAGTAGTTACTATATAGTTCAACCCGAAGAAGAAGCAGTAGTGAAGCGATTTGGTCGAGTCATCGCCCAGAAAGAGCCAGGCTTACACTTTAAATTACCTTATGGTATTGATAGCGCGCAAATGGTGCCTACTGCCCGGGTCTTAAAAGAGGAGTTTGGATTTCGCACACAGGGAATCCAAGGGCGCACTAGTTACCGCAAAGACAGGGAGCACCGCGATGAATCACTCATGTTGACCGGCGACCTAAAGGTCATCGATGTAGAATGGGTCGTTCAATACCGTGTTAGCGATCCTGATAAGTTCTTACACAGAGTACGTAGTCCGGAGAAGACTCTGCGAGATGTTTCCGAGTCCGTCATGCGCCGCATCGTAGGCAACAGTCTGGGTAGTGATGTTTTAACCGAGAAGCGGGTACAGGTTGCCACTTCCTCTCGTCTTGAACTACAAAAAGCCCTAGATAACTTTGATCTTGGCATACAGATCAGCACGATTGAACTCCAAGACGTGACGCCACCTGAACCCGTCAAACCCGCTTTTAACGAGGTAAACCAAGCCGAGCAAGAGCGCGAGCGTTTTATAAACGAGGCTGAAAAAAGGCGTAATCAAGTAATCCCACGGGCAGAGGGTGAAGCACTACAACTTATTGCGGAAGCCAGAGGCTATGCAGCAAAAAGAATTAACGACGCCAAAGGTGAAGCTGAGCGCTTTACAGCAGTCTACGAAGCTTATCAAGACGCCCCAGATGTAACCCGCCAGCGAATGTACCTAGAGATGGTTGACAAAGTTCTCCCTGTTGCAGGAAAAATTTTTATTATGGACGAGAACCAGAGTGCTCCTCTTCCACTTCTTAACCTGAGTGATACTCCAACCGCATTTCCTCCAACCCGCTAGATATGAACATAAGACAAATCTTTTCGCTAGGCCTGCTCATTTTACTAGTAGCGGCTGCTATTTGCCTCAAAGGCTCCATCTATATATTAGACGAAGTTGAACAGGCTGTAGTCGTACAACTTGGCGCACCTGTGGGTGAACCAGTAACAAGTCCTGGAATGCACTTTAAACTTCCTTTTATTCAAGAAGTACGCCGGTTCGATAAGCGTGTCATCTCCTGGGATGGCGACCCTAATCAAATCCCCACGCGTGGCGAACAATTTATCTCTGTAGACACCACCGCTCGCTGGCGAATTGCTGACCCACTTGTATTCATGCAACGAGTACAAAACGAGCGCGGTGCGACTATGCGCCTAAATGATATTCTTGACTCCGTAGTCCGGGACAAGATCTCAGCTACAGATCTCGTTGAGATTGTTCGGTCCAAAGATTGGAAAATTAGTGAAGAAGATTTAGCTCGCGTCCAAACAAGCGGTGAAGGCGATGAGGAGATACTCCTACAAGAAGTTAAAACAGGTCGCCAAGAACTAGTCCAATCAATCTTCGACCAAGCGGCTAGTCAAATGCCACAACTTGGCATCGAGCTAGTCGATATTAGGATTAAACGCATCGACTATGTAGAGGATGTCGAACAACGAGTCTTTGATCGAATGATAGCCGAAAGACAAAGAATCGCCGAACAATTTCGATCTGAGGGCCAAGGGCGAGCAGCAGAAATCGACGGCGATACTAGGCAGTCACTGGCTGAAATCCAGTCTGA
>CABXXS010000052.1 GCA_902516225.1 Puniceicoccaceae bacterium
GAGAATTGTGGCTTTTGTTAGGTCTGGTTCGGTCTCTATACTTATCGCGTCTCCAATGCCGTCAGCGAGTAAGGCACCGCTTAGTATACTGCTCTCTAATAGTCGATCGGAGAAATAGTCGTTAGGGTAGAGCGTGTTATTAGCTGTGTTTCGGATCCATATCGGTGCTTCAGGTACAAAACTATTAGCGGTTTCTGACAAATCGCGGTAGCTTCCTAGCGAGTGGGAGCAAGCAGTAGGGGCGCTACAGGTTAGAATAAGGTTTCCACTACCCATTGGTTTGAGCTGTGCGCCAATTTCATCGCGCAAATCTTCTGCTGTGCAGTCGATAGCGCAGTTGAAACCTTGCGTTCTACAGAATTGTAGAAGGCTCGCGCAATAGTAGGAATCCTGTCTAGGGATATGTTGGAGTAGAGTTATCCTGGCTAGCCCGTCTTTAGGCCATTCCAGTGTTTCTAGGTCTGCGATATCAACGGCTGCACTAAGTTCTAATACGAAGAACTTTACTACACTGTGAAGTGCTTCATAAAGAAAGATAAAGTGCTGCAAATCTTCGGGGCGGCAAATTGTAAGCTGTAGTCCCTCTATATTATTCTCTTTAAGCTGCATCTGAGTGGCGCAGACTTCTTGTATTATAAGCTGAGTATCGTTGATTGCGTGAGATGTTTTAACGATTACAGCAGGGGGATAATCGCCGCCGATATTACAATCTTCACCAAGTCCTATGGAGTGATCAAGCCGCTTACTTAAATCAATATGATTAAATGAGCCATTTTGTGTTTTTGCGTCACCAAAAGTTACCTTCTTTTTCCAAAGCGCCATTGCTTTCTTAGCCAGATCCTGAGCTACAGGAATTTCGTAGATCGGATCTTCAGTCAGCGAAACCCTGATCGTATCGCCCAGACCATCGTAGAGCAGACTGCCGATACCTATGGCGCTCTTTACTCTAGCATCTTCACCATCTCCTGCTTCTGTTACACCAAGATGCAGGGGATAATCCATACCTTCTTTGTCCATTCTTGTCACAGCAAGACGATACGCCTCAATCATAACCTTTGGATTGCTAGCTTTCATCGAAAGGCATATATCGTGAAAATTATGGCTTTGTGCTATTCGTATGAATTCGAGGGCACATTCTACCATGCCCAGCGGTGTATCGCCGTAGCGATTCATAATACGATCTGAAAGTGAACCGTGATTAGTTCCAATGCGCATTGCGCGCCCGAGTTCTTTGCAGCGTAGAATTATGGGACTAACTGCTTCGTGTAATCTTTCTAACTCTTCTGAATAATCAGCGTCGCTATATTCGAGAACAGCAAATTTCTTTTTGTCAGCGTAGTTACCTGGGTTGATGCGAACCTTTTCTACGTGTTTGACTGCCTCCATAGCCGCGGAAGGAAGGAAGTGTATGTCAGCTACAAGTGGTACTTTGCAATTGGCTGCTCGAAGTTTTTTAGATATATCACCTAGAGCAGTCGCAGCTTTCTTATTGGGAGCAGTAATTCTTACAATTTCACAGCCAGCCTCGGCTAAGGCTAACGTCTGTTTTACTGTGGCCTCAATATCCTGAGTATTTGTGGTAGTCATGGACTGCACACGCAAAGGCTGGTTCCCCCCGACACCTAGATCTCCGATATTGATCCTGCGTGATACGCGCCGCTCGCTCTGATAGCGGGACTTACAGTATTGCATATTAGGTTGATCGGGCATGATAATTACTCTACTTAGAACTGTATGATTCCAGTCAGTATGAAAAGTATTACTTGTGCACAGCCAAAGAGGAAACCGAGTACAGCTCCTAGGCGTTCAATAGTTTTAAATTCTCTTTGAGCGACTTGATTGACGATATTCTCTAGGCGCTCGAGATCAAACGCGGCTATATTGTCATTAATTATGTTCTTGAAGTTAATGGTGCTCTGAAACTCGCTCGCGACCTTCTCTACAAGTGGCTCTGCTTCTTCTTTAATAGAGCTAGCAGCTATGACTTCAAATTTAGCAAGGGTGCTTTCATTGATAAAGCCACCTATCAAGGGGATTGACTTTAATTGTGGCCCGATTCGATTCCACACAATTGTATGTGCAACTTTGTCTAAATGAGGCTTTAGATCAATTTTTCGAATCTCGTTCGAAATTTTATTTTGTTGTAAGATTTCGCGTTCAATAATTTCGGATGCTTCTTCAGCTAATTGTTTTTGACGAAGAGGAATGAGGCCCTGCCATTGACAAAATAGTAGGTTTAAAGGATCTCGCGGATGAAATAGCATCTTGATGGCTATCCAATTAGTTAGCCAACCAATAGCAGCAGTAAGAAAGGGGGTGAGTATGAGAAGAGTGCTGGTATTCATGGATTTTTGACATCCTTATAAATATCCTATATAAATGAGCAATGTTAATCGGTTCTAACCAACAGCCTCTGATTAAATGGACTACTCGAGGTCTCTATTGTGAAAAAGGTGATTTTTACATTGATCCTTGTCGGCGTGTGGATCGAGCTTTGATCACTCATGCGCACAGTGATCATGCGCGAGTTGGCATGAAAAGCTATCTGACTGCAGATGCAGGGGTGGGGATTCTAAAAGAACGAATTGGTATTGATTCTTCTATTTCAGGAATTCCTTTCGGTAAACATCAACGTATTGGAGGAGTTATAGTATCCTTTCATCCGGCAGGACACTTGCTCGGATCGGCTCAGATCCGAGTCGAACATCGAGGAGAGGTCTGGGTAGTAACTGGAGATTACAAGATAACGCACGATATTTCGTGCGAAGCTTTTGAGCCGGTACTTTGTCATAACTTGATCACAGAAGCAACCTTTGCGCTACCTGTTTATAGTTGGCCAGACTCGCAAGTTGTCTTCGAGCAGATAAATAAGTGGTGGCTCAATAATCAGGCAGAAGGTCGCTGTTCTGTGCTTTTTGCTTATGCGCTCGGAAAGGCGCAGCGCTTACTCTGCGGGATCGACCATTCGATCGGTCCGATTGGAGTGCATGGTGCTGTTGAGAAGATGCTTCCGTATTACCGTAAGGCTGGTAGAGCTATTCCAGAGGGGCTTTTAAAGGCAAATGCAGAGAATAAAGAAAAGCTAAAAGGAGTAGGGCTAATAATTGCCCCTGGTTCAGTGCAAAATACGCCATGGTTACGAAAGTTCGCTCCTTATTCACTGGCCTTTGCTTCGGGATGGATGGCGATTCGTGGCGCACGTAGAAGAAGAGCGCTTGATCGTGGATTTGTTATTTCCGACCATGTCGATTGGAAGGGCATTTTAAATACGGTAGACAATTCTGGTGCAGAGTGTGTCGGCGTTACCCACGGCTACGCTGATGCTCTTGTTCGTTGGTTAGGAGAAGAGCGAGGATTACGAGCTTATGAAGTCTCTCCAAAATATGTAAAAGATCGACCTGGAGAGGAGGCTGAAAAATGAAAGGCTTTAGTGAACTTTATCTTTCACTGGATGCTTCAAATCGAAAAAATGAGAAGCTTGCAGCCCTGCGAAACTATTTCTCGGTAGTACCACCTGAAGACGGTGCGTGGGCAGTTTTTTTCCTTACAGGTAACCGATTAAAGCGACCAATTCGTTTGACAGATTTTCGTAAATGGGCAGGCTTAGCCTGTGGGCAACCGGCTTGGTTAGTGGATGAATGCTACAATCATGTTGGAGATTTAGCGGAGACACTTGCCTTACTTTTATCTGAGCGTAAGCGCTCTATACAAATTCAGGATCGTCCACTTCATCAAGTGGTCCAAGAGGATATCATTCCGCTCAGGGACTTGGGTGTGGAGGAACAACGTGAGCGACTTGAATCAATTTGGGAGCATTTAGATGGAAGTAGCTGTTTCATCTTTAATAAATTAATTACCGGAGGTTTTAGAGTAGGGGTAAGTCAGAGCTTAGTGGCTGCCGTATTAGCTGAGCTCGCAAATGTTGAGCCAGCAATTATGGCACACCGCATGATGGGAATTTGGAAGCCTACGCCCTGCGCTTATAAAGCGCTTTTTACAGGTGCACACTCGGAAGACCAATCTGCAAAGCCATATCCATTTTGCTTATCTTATCCTCTCGATGAGATAGCTCGTAGTAGGCTTGATGCTATTTCTAATTGGCAAGTCGAGTGGAAATGGGATGGCATTCGTGCTCAACTTATAAAGCGTGGAAATGAAGTTATTTTATGGTCGCGAGGAGAAGAAATGCTCACAGATCAATTTCCTGAGATTGTTGAAGAAGCAGCAAGTTGGTCAGGTAGCATTGTACTTGACGGGGAACTACTAGCATGGGACCACGATTCACCAGCACCTTTTTCCGAATTACAGCGTCGTTTAGGGCGAAAGAATGTAAGCGTTAAGATGCGAAATGATGTGCCTGTATTGTTTATGTCATATGATCTATTAGAGTTTGATGGCGTTGACTTTCGTAATAAGAGTACTCAGGAACGGCGCAGTATACTGCAAAGCTGGTCATCTGGGATATCTTCTAGATACTTTGGAATTTCGCCGCTTATAGATACGTGTTCGTGGGAGGTGGTATTGCGACTTCGTGAGGAGTCTAGGCGACGCAGAGTAGAAGGAATTATGCTAAAGCGAAAAGAAGCTCCCTATCATTCAGGTAGAAAAAAAGGCGATTGGTGGAAATGGAAAGTAGCGCCTTACACCATAGATGCTATTATGATCTATGCTCAACTAGGGCATGGACGCCGAGCAGGCTTATACACCGATTATACTTTTGCAGTATGGAACGAGGACAACCTAGTTCCCATTGCTAAGGCTTATTCTGGCTTGAGTGATCTTGATATTCGGAAAGTCGATAGATGGATTCGGCAAAATACGACAGATTCCCACGGACCAGTGCGAGTACTTGAACCTAAGCAAGTC
>CABXXS010000053.1 GCA_902516225.1 Puniceicoccaceae bacterium
AGAGGGGTAACTACTGTTTGTTTGAAGCTATTTAACATAGCACTTCCAAATTTAGCCATTTTCGGACTAAAGGATGCACAACAATGTGCGGTTATTCGTAAAATGGTCACAGATTTTAATTTACCAGTTCAGATTGTAATCGGTCCGACACACCGTGATGAGGATGGTATGGCTACTAGTTCTCGTAATGTCTATTTGACTGATTTGCAAAGGCAAGAGGCACTGTGTATATCAAAATCGCTAAAAATCGCAAAAGATATGGTTGATTCTGGAACTAAGAGTGTGGATCGAATCGTAGCAGAAGTGACTCATCACTTATCAAGTATGCGCCGTATTCGGGTTATTTATGTGCAGGTAGTAGACCGAGATACTATGGAACCCTCCAATGAGATTATTCGTGGTAGAAGCTTACTCTGTGCGGCTGCTTGGGTGGATCAAACGCGCCTTATCGATAATATTGAACTATAAATATGGCTGAATCCTACGATGTGATTGTCGTCGGCAGCGGGATTGCCGGTCTTAGCTTTGCTTTAAAGGTAGCGGAGGCTGGGCATCGTGTTGCTATTATAACAAAAAAGAATTCTGCTGAATCTAATACCAATTACGCTCAAGGTGGTATTGCGGCAGTGACTTCAAAAAAAGACGAAGTGGATATGCATGTAGCCGATACGCTTGTCAGCGGTGATGGACTCTGCGACGAGTCTGCAGTGCGTGAAATCCTCAAGGACGGAGCCGCTAGTATCGATCAATTAACCGAGCGTGGCGTAGCCTTTACTCAGTTAGAGGATGGTCGTGCCTCGCTGGGTAAAGAGGGTGGTCATTCTAAGCGCCGTATTTTTCATGTTCAGGATGTTACTGGTAAAGTTATCGAAGAAGCGCTTGTTCAAAGTATTGAAGAATCGCCTAATATTGACAATTTCGAACACCACTTTGCGATCGAACTGATTACTTCTTCTAAACTCTGTAAGCACGAAGGACGTAAACTAGATGGAGAGGACCGAGTAATAGGTCTGTACGCACTAAATACCCAGAATGATCAAGTCGAAACCTTCGCCGCTAGTGCGGTCCTTTTGGCTACAGGCGGAATAGGGCAAGTCTACCAATTCACAACGAATCCATTTATTGCTACTGGTGACGGAATTGCTATGGCATACCGAGCTGGTGTAGAGGTCCGTAATATGGAGTTCATCCAGTTCCATCCGACTGCTTTTTACAGCAAAGATTCATCCGAGCGCTTCCTCATCAGCGAAGCAGTGCGGGGGGAAGGTGCGATTCTTCGTAACATGAAAGGGGAGGCTTTTATGGAGAAATATGATGCGCGTAAGGAATTAGCTCCGCGCGATGTCGTAGCTCGTGCGATTGACTCTGAAATGAAAGAGACAGGTGCTCGGCACCTTTGGTTAGACACAAGACCTATACCCAAAAAGAAATTACATGAACATTTTCCAAACATATACGAACATTGTGCTAAGCAGGGGATTATATTGGAGAGTGATATGATTCCCATAGTGCCGGCTGCTCATTATCTTTGTGGAGGCATTAAAACAGACTTAAATGCGCAGACTTCTTTGTCAGGTTTGTACGCCTGTGGAGAGGTGGCAAGTACAGGACTACATGGAGCTAATCGACTGGCGAGCAACTCACTTTTAGAAGCAGTCGTACTGGCTAATCGGGGAGCATTAGCTGTTGAAAAATACCTTAGTCTGGTCAAGTGCGAGGTTACTGTAATACCTGATTGGATCGGGGGTGATGTGCGTGATTCTGACGAACGTGTAGTACTGTTGCACAATTGGGACGAAGTGAAACGAACAATGTGGGACTATGTCGGCATAGTTCGAACCAGTAAGCGCCTTGAGAGGGCACGTACTCGTATCCAGACATTGGATAAGGAGATAAATGATTACTATTGGAACTTTAAGGTAGACGAAAGTCTACTAGAGCTACGCAATCTTATCTTGGTCGCTGGTTTGATAATCGATTGTGCCCTGCAGCGTAAAGAGAGCCGTGGCTTACATTTTGTGACAGATTATCCAGAAAAAAATGACGCACCTTGTGACACAAAAGTGCGGCGTACGTTGTGATTAAATTAGACTTAAAGCACTGGGTCTTAGTTGGGCCCGGAGCCGTTGGGCTATATTATGGAGGACGAATTGCAAAATTTGCCCGATTAGGGGTATTAGCACGCAGCGGCGCGGAGGTACTAGAGGCGGATGGCATTCGTATTAAAATGCTAGATCCAAGTACCGGAAAGACTCTTCAAGTACTTCATGCTCCGCTTGAATATGTGACAGAAAAAGTGGAGTATATTGCTCCTTCAGATTATGTAATTATAGCTACAAAATCGACGGTGAACGAAGGCCTTATAAAACCGCTACGATCGATTATCAAACCTGGTCATACTACCATACTCTGTTTGCAAAACGGCATGGGTAACGCCGAATTTTTCTCGAAGTATTTCCCAAGAAATCCCATTCTCTTAGGTCTCTGTTTTGTCTGCGTTAACCGTGTCGAACCAGCGGTAGTAGAAAATTATCACACTGGGCGTGTCGAAATTGGTTCGCTTGGCGATCTCTGGCCTAAGCATGCTCAAGCTGTGGTTCAAGTATTCAATGATTCAGGCGTTTCTACTAAGTATGCGGAAGTACTAGATGCAGCGCTCTGGCGTAAACTTTGTTGGAATGTGCCTTTTAACGGCCTTTGTATTACACAGGGTGGTATTACCACAGATAAAATTATAGGAAATGCACCTTTAGCTAGACGTGCGCGTGTATTAATGGAGGAAGTACGAGAAGCGGCTGCAATCGCGGGACATGTTATTCCAGATACATTCCTAGACGCTCAATTTTCCCTAACTGAAAAAATGCGTGCATATAAGCCATCGTCCTTGATCGATTATTTGGCAGGCAAACCTGTCGAACTCGAATCCATCTGGGGGAAGCCTCTGCGCAGGGGCCAGGTGCTAGGAGCAAAAATGCCAGAGCTTGCTAAACTTTATGATCAGTTGAAGGCTTTGCTAGACTAGATCAATCGAGGTATAATGTCGCGCTACAATCAATTTACTTAGTCGTGATTAAAATAAAGCCGTTTGAAGGTCGATAGCTTCGTTGCCAAAATCTGAGCAGGTTCGCTTTCTGCGCTCTGTTTTGACTTCATCGCATATACTATAATGTGGTGAAGTAACTCCACTTTTTTTTCGTAGTGATCCGCCTTGGATAGGATCCTCTGCGCAAGGAAATAGTTGGCTGCTTCGTCGATCACCTTTTGAGCGTGCGTTTCTTTATTGGTAGTCCAGCGCACTATTTGTTGTTGTTCTTGTGCACTAAGTGAACCTTTAGAAGAAATAGACCGTATCTGCGCACCTGCTTTATTGATCGTTTCTATATGCTGCTCTAGCTCACCAAATTTAAGCTCATCACCGTAGATACCGCATGGCACTTGGCAGTGGGCTCCTGCCGAAGCGGCTGATAATAATATGGCTATGAGTATGGGTAAAATATGCATAAGTTTAATTTAGAGAGAACGTGTATATTTAGCAGATTATTTGCAAATGTTAGTAATTAAAAAATTAAACACTTATGGAGTTACACTTCTACTTTAAGGGGGAATAATCAGTGGTCTTCATGAGGACAGAATCAATACCTTTATTAACGAGAATTCGGCCGTCAATCTGAGAGTCTTTGGCAGCTTTCTTCCAGGCAGGATCCTTACTGAAAGACTTAAAGTTAACACCGCGTGAGTGGATGTCCTTGTGGGCAACTAAGTAGACAAGCGTGTTAGCTGCACCGCTTTGATCGCCTGTTAGATTAAAGTAGGCTATATTGGTAATGCCATGCTTTTCAAAAAGCGCTATAGTATGATCTTGGAATCGGGCATTGATGTTCTCTAGCTTCGCAGGTCTGGTAGTATAGGTTCTTAGTTCCACAACTGAATCGCCATCGGCGAGTGCTTTTGGAATTGATGGAGAGTAATCCGTGAGTTGCATGATGATAGAGTCAACTTTGGAAACAAGCTTACCATTAATCTCAGATTCAGATTTGACCGCTTTCCAGATCCGATCCGAGAGGAAGGAATTCCAGCTATC
>CABXXS010000054.1 GCA_902516225.1 Puniceicoccaceae bacterium
TGCTTCGGGGGATCTACGGGGATCCACAGAGGTACAAAGATACCTATTGGTGTAAGTGGGGTGGTCGCTACTATTTCCCAGGTGATGGTGCTCGTGTGGATGCGGATGGATACATCTGGATATTAGGGCGTGTCGATGACGTAGTGAATGTATCTGGTCATCGTATTGGTACAGCCGAGTTAGAGAGTGTTTTTGTAGAGCATAAAGACGTAGCTGAATCAGCGGTAGTAGGCATCCCTCACGAGATTAAAGGTCAGGGACTAGTCGCTTTCGTCACTGTGATCGACGGGCGTGATTACGACGACCAACTGCGTAAAGAGCTAGTTGCCATGATTGACAAGAGTATTGGAAAATTTGCCCGTCCAGAGCGGGTACTATTTTCCTCTGACTTGCCTAAGACACGATCAGGAAAAATTATGCGCCGTTTACTTCGAGACATTGCTGAAGGTAAAGAGCTCGGTAATATAACTACCTTGGCAGATCCATCTGTGGTCGAGTCATTGCAGAAGCAGTATCAGCAGGAATGAGCTATTTAAACTTCGTTTAAAAGCTCTACGATACTTTATAGCATTGTGATAATAATTCCTTCAGCCGAGCTTGATCCGTACTTGAAGTCTTAGCAATGAAACCTCTGGCGTGTGTAAAGTGCACATCAGATTCGTCCCCGATTAGCGTGAACTCCATACGAGTATCATCTTTGTATCGACGCATGCCGTATCCAGTGCCGCGACTATCAGGATATACTAAGGCGAGAACTTCATCTTCTAAGCCTAATTTCTCGATATGATAGCCAAGGCCCGAGGAGGTCTCTTCTGGTAGAGGGTCTGTTCTAGGCATGAAAAGGACCTTGAAGTGATCTAAGTCCCACACTACTGCGTTTTTGGCGACAAAGTCTAGTCGTGTGCGTAGACTGGTCACGTAATCGACCAAGTCTTGGCCAATTATACGCATAATTTCCCAAATTGGCTCTCCAGGCTTGTGTTCACCTTGGCTAGCGAATCTGCGTAGTAGGGTGATATCGAGTGGAGAGTTAAGTCTACTAAGGGTATCGCGGTCCATTTCTAGCCACTTTGCTGTATCTACTGGACCCCTGCAGTCGAACCATTCAGCCACCTCAAGCCAGCTACAAAATTCGCGGCTGTCTTCGTAGATCCCAAGGTATATTAGTACCAGTGAAAGTGCACAGGTTGGGACCTGATCGCGAGGAAATTGGTGGTGGTCAAAATTAGAGAGTTCGGGTGCATGTTGATGTCCGATGTCGACTACGGCAACTGAGACGCTTTCAAGTTCGGCTTTAGTAGGGTCACGGCGCACGATTGCGACAGGAGCTTGTGTGAGCAAGACTGCACAGGCTAAGAAATCGTCTTTGTGGGCACCGCCCGGATGCGTGATTATTGACTCAATCATCATTTGATTGGGAAGGGCTTGCATAGATCTGGCAATTAAAAAGGTCTGCCCTTAAGAGCAGACCTTTTGATGGGAAATAGAAATCCTATATTAGTTTACCACTTATAGTTTAAAGTAGCACCAAATTGAACTGGGTCAGAAGGGTTCTCAAACCGCTTAGGATCATCGTAGTCTGGTGGATTATTAGCAAAGAAAAACACACGCTTTTGATACTCTTCGTCAAATAGGTTTCTTCCCCATAGAGTTAGTGTCCAGTTCTCATAACGATAGCCTAGTGCGCCATTAAAGACTGTGAAAGCACTACGGATGCGCTGGTCACGATTGTCTGGGTTGTTGGATTCAAAAAATTCATCGCTCCCCGTAACTTCAAGGTTCGCGAAAAAGCCGTTGTTGGCGACATAGTCGATTCTCGCGTTGTAAGTATGGGAGGGTGCACTGGAAAGCTCAACACCCGAGCTATCTAGCTCTGTATCGAGTAAGCCAAGACCTGCCGAAATAGACCAGTTTTCATCAATAAACCAAGTGGACTCTAGCTCGGCGCCGTAGTGTGTCGCATCACCTGCGTTTGTAGTGCCGTAGGTGAAGTCGACACCTACTCCAGCGGAGCTACGAAGTTGCGCATCTTCGCGGTCTAGATAGAATAGTGTAATTTGTGATAAGAGTGCGCCTTGAAATAAGTTAGAACCTAGTCCAATTTCATAATTCCAGATGTCTTCAGTATCGTAGCTTGTAGCAAAATTTTCTTCTATACCAGGGAAGATGTTCGCGCCGCCTGCCTTGTAACCCTTGGTAATAGATGCGAATGCCGAAGATGAATTACTTAAGTTGTGTTCCAGTGTGATTTTTCCACCAAAAAGCCAGTCATCGAAACTAGGATTATTGTCTGACTGAAGGAAACTAGGATCTTCGTAATCAACAACTGTATCTAAGTTATAATTTTCAGCACGTAGCCCAAGTGTAAGGTGAGTATCCTCATTAAATAAGTGTACGCCTTGCCCGTATAAACTGAAAGTCTGTGTCTTGTATTTAGTTATGCCGACCCCGAAGACATTATATACAGTATCTTCTTCGAAATCCTCAAAATAGATCCCAGTAGTCCAGCGATCAATGAAGCCTAGAGCGGCTTCTTTATCGACCGAGTCAAAACGTATTTCCTCGCTCCAGCGCTGTCGTTTACGATCTGTTGATAAAAAGCTATCTGCATCAGTCCAATCACCATCGAAGCTGTTGAGTGAGTCTGTGTCTGTGTAGCTTGTGATTGTAGTAACTTCGACATTATTCAATCCAGTCCAATTTCCCCTGAGACTAGTTGCAAAGCTCTCCTGTTCGTCTCGACCTAAGTAATTGGAGAAGGTATCAAAGCGAGTATTATCTAAAGTCCATTCGTCATAGCCATTATTGGTATCAGCATAAAAAAGCGTGGCATCCCATTGCCAGTCTTCGTTTGCGATCCAGCGAATTTTTAGGCGAGTGTTAAATTCATCACGCTCATTAGTGTCGTTTTTACCTAGGAATTTGTTATCACGGAAACCATCTTGCTGTAGCTGGTACAGTGAGAAGCGGAAGTTTATTTGCTCTGGGTCGTTTTCAAGTAATGGTCCGCCAATAGCAAAACCACCCGAAAGAAGACTATCATTTCCTAGGGACCCTTCGCTCTGTCCAGTCCAATAACTCGTGGGGTCATTAGTAACAATTTTCACTACTCCGCCGGCTGCATTTACCCCGAATGCACCTGCTTGCGGACCGCGTAGTACTTCGACTTGTTTTGTGTCGAAGAGATTACCAATTGTGCCGAGGCCTGTGAAATCAAGGTCATCAACTAGGAAACGTACCGAAGAATCGGGTGTTTCTCCTTCGAATTGCGAGTTCTCACCAATACCACGAATTTGGATATAACGTGGTCGCGAGGAAGTTGCAGACCAACTCATGTTCGGAATTGTATTAATCAGGTCACTGAAGTGCTGTGTGCCGCTATACTTTAAGCGTTCGCCATCCAGTACAGTAACACTAGCGGTAGTTTGTTGTAATTCCGTGTCCCAGATATCGCCAGTTACAATGATTGGCGGCAATTCGGTAACGATTTCTTCTTCTGCATAGCTTGCAGAACTAATACTCAGGAGCGCGAATGCGCATATTAATTTATTCATTTGGATCTCAATTATGTATGGTTGAGATCCGGCTTTGGGCGATTGAAGGCGATCCGCAAATTTCATGAAACAAGCGAACCGTTCCTTTTCCTACGCCGGTGTCAACCGGATCAGGTTCGAAGGGATCGCTTCTGTAAAAAAGGAAGCGTCTCAGACCCATGCCAGGTCACCCCTAAGGAAGACCTACAGAAATATGCCGTAAGAGTGACTTGTCAAACTGTTCTTTAAAAAGCCTCACTCAGGCAAAAAAGATTAGGCAGGAAGTATCGGAGTGACGCCCTTTTTCAGGATTATATTACCGTATTTTGCGGTCTCGCCTGTCATAACTACTGCAAATGCAGAGCTAGCTTGTTCATAAAATGCAAAGCGTTCTACACGAGCAGTATCAGGTGCATTAGGAAGATGTTTTTCAATCATAGCA
>CABXXS010000055.1 GCA_902516225.1 Puniceicoccaceae bacterium
AATAATCTTCGGTATTTAAATAGTAATCTCTTAAGTCCTTTAGGTGAAATGTCTTTCCATGCAAAATACGAATGACTATCTCCAAAAGTATGTATTTTCATATATGGTTTTATTCTAATGAAAGTTACGTAGTCTATTATTTCCTATAATTTAGTACTTAGGTGATAATAGATAAACTGGATCGTCGCCAACTTCAGATAATTTTATCTCATTACCGGTAGAGTTCAGGGCTCCTACGCATGTAATGGGCCACGGTCCTGAGTATTTTCGTCCATTACACCAAAGAAGTACTACATCATCATCTTCTCTTTCAAAGCGCAGGGCGTAGACTTCTTTAGGAGTCGCGATCTTTTCCACGAAGGTGGCATTACCTAGTTCTAATAAAAAGGTTTTGAGCATGTAGTATCCAGCACGCTTTCGCCATCCTCCTTCAGCGAGCTCGTCAATGAGTCCGAATCCATGAGCAACTAATCTCCACCAATAGACGCGTTCCACTAAGCCAGAACAAATAGTAAGAGCTAGATAACGAACCATGAAATAGCCGTATTGCTCTTCGGTGACATGTAGATGACTAGCTGCTGAGTTCGGAGGAGAATAAGTTGCAGCAACTGGTGACCATTCTTTTGTATTAGCCAGAGGCCAATTCACTTCAGAGATAACCAGTTTGCTCTCGCAACTCCCCGAGTGCGAAGCAACTGCGTTTAAAAGGGCAGCCTTCTCTACTATTCCGAAGCATCCTTGTTTATTTTCAGGAGCTCCACGACGATCGACATATAATAGATGGGATAGGGCATTAAATCTGAGGCCTTTGGGCAAGTTTTTGAGAGCTGCTATGGTGTAATGGGGTTCAAAATCAATGCAGTTAGGCCCTAATATCTTTAAATTTGGGTATTTTTCTTTCAGCGAGATCAAAGGCTCTAATAATTTAGTATATTCATCTATGCTATGTATGCCCCACTTAACCCGATTTAGTGTGTGTCCGACTATTAAGGAATCAATTTTACAGGCAATTTTTTCTAATACATATTCAAGGAAATTAAGCCATAATGCTGGCTCAATAACAGCGTGCCGGTCCTGAAAAATAGTAACTGTTATTGTTTTCCCCTCCGTAGATAACTGGTGGATATGGCTGATTGATTCGTCCCATTTGACCTTTCCTTGGTGATGTCCAATGCGAAGTAGTACTGGTATAATATTTAGTTCTTTTAATTCGGTTAATTGTGGCTCAAATTCAAGATCTGCGGCTTCTAGCGATATACCTATTCGATCAGCCATACATATCCTAGTTTGAAATATGTTCGACATATTACGTCGGTAGTTCCACCACATTCTTGGAATCGCCATAAGATTAACCAATCCGATTTTAAAGTGATTGACCCATACCTGATTTTTTTTTCGGTCTTTCCGGTTAAGTGTTATGGATGCTTGGCCAGATCTATCATCCCAAATCCATACATCTTTCATTTGCAATGTCGTATCACTACGTTTTTTATTTGTTAGGTAATAGTACTTTATGGGGTGCCTAAACTTGCGACTTTTTTCCCATAGTAGAAATTTGCGCCTGTGCCACAAAAGTTGCCGCTTGAACTCTGCAGGCACTGGAGAATCAAAATAGATTTGAGTCAGGACTTCCAAGAATGCTGAGGGCATTTTTAATCTAGAAAAGTCTGAGGCTCTTTCTTTTAAACTAAGTTTTTTTCGTATCCGGCTTCGATTTAGATCTAGAAAAAAAACTTTTTCCTTCTTATTATCAGGATCTTTTAGAAGCTCAATATTTTGATTTCCTAAGTCCTTGTGATGGAATCCCGCATCATGCATTACACGCATTGCAGTGCCCACATCCTTCAATAGATTGACTAAATTTATACAAGGACCTCTGGACTCGTATATATCGTCAAGCTTTGCTTTAAAACTACTTAGCTCCGCTATATAAGTAGATAGATAGTAAGCATCAACTAGTTTATTTTTTTCCCAGCGTTCTAGGTAGGCTAATGGTCTAGGTGTTTGGATATTATGATTTTCTAGAAAGCGAGCTGCTATGTATGAGCGTGCGGCTTTACTGCCTCGTTTTTTGTCGTATCGGTCTTTCCAGGGTTGTTGTAGCCCAAAAGATTTAACAGCTGCAGATTGGGTACTATTTCCAATGCTAAAATCTAATACCACAACTTTGTGACGTCCTCGTGATAGGACTCTGTCCTGCGCATTTGCTACCTCTTGAGATAAACCTCTCAGGCGACCATTTTTCAAACTAGGGAGTATGTCTTTGTGGCACTCACCAATAAATCCATCCTGCTCGAAAGCTATGCGTAGTTTATCGTCCATTTAAATAATATGTTTAGGTAAACGATACGTTCTAAGAATTTCATAAACTATCTCCATCTTGCAGTTTTCGAAAATAGTTAGTTAAAGTATAAGCTTCATTTTTCAGGGAGTAGCTTTCCTCTGCTATGTTACGTCCATTCCGGCCCATTTCCTCTAGTATTTCGGTATCAGATAGGAGCGATATAAGCTTTTTTCTCGTAGCTACTATGTCACCGCAAGGAACTATTTCACCAGTTAGTCCAGGTCGCACAATATCCTGCCATGCACCTGCTTTTGAAGCGATTACAGATGTACCGCTAGCCATAGCTTCGAGGACAGTGAGCCCGAAGCCTTCATTTCGGCTTAGAGCAGTAACTAAGTGCATAGATTGGAAAAGCTCGGGTAGTGAAGAGAAGGGCTGTTTACCGAGAAAAATAAAACGCTTCTGCATGCCTGCTTTAGCTATTTTCGCCTTCAAAGCACGTTCAAAATTTTTGTGTTTGGCTGTAGTCTCACCGCATATAATCACCGTGAAATCAGGAAAATCTTTTAGTAAAGGAAGTATGGCTTCAATCAAAACGTCTACACCCTTTTGGTGACGGACACGGCCAAAAATACCTATTCCGTATTTACCAGGAAAGCCGAGCTTTCCCCAAAGTGCAGAACGATCAGTGGAGGGCTGGAAACGGTCTAGATCGACTCCATGTGGAATAATTACGTCTGCACCACCTTGAATGTAGCTAGCAGCTGCAGTACAGGTAGAAATAACCGCATCCGCCTGCCTCATAAGCCACCTAGTAATCCAAGTGTGTTCTCGCTGGGCGGTTGAGGTGAATACGATTTTTAATGGATTGGGTGATAGCTTTTTTAGTGCAAGAGCTTGTAACATTTCGTTGTTTCGACGTGCATGAAATACTCGTGCTTTACCATTAGTTAGTGGATGCCGACAAAGACTTAGTGCTTTTAGGAAGTTTATACGATAGACATCCCTTGGTAAGTGATGAGAGCCGAGAACGGATAGGGGTATAAGTTTCTTTTGATGCTCCAGCACTTGAAGCATGGTCGATGTGACACCAGAAAATTTTGGATTAGAATTTCCGAGAATTAGCTCTACTTGACCTAATTTACTGGCATTCATCGTGCTTAATTAATAATTGGATAATCTTTGGGAAACATTCTACAAAGCGAGTTTGATTTTTCTCAAACCAATCACGCGCCTTGTGCCCATATTCTATTATTTCGCTATCAGGCATTAAAAATATTTTATTAATCAGTTTGGCTAGAGCTGAAGGATTAACATAGAAATTATATCCAAGATGTCTAGATTCTTCATTTTCAAAAGGAACTAGTATACCCCTATCGGGTCCTATGATCTCGTTCATGGGTGGCGCATCTGTTGTTACGACTAGAGCACTACAACTCATTGCCTCTACAATGTAGTGTCCCCAACCTTCGGACTGAGATGTACATAGATGTACTCCATGCTGATTCATCTCATTCCTTAATTCCTCAGTTGTCAGGTATTTAGTTATCAAACGCACATTATCTGGAACATACTTAGGAGCATTCTTTTCACACTGTATCAGTGTAAGTAACGGCCAATCTGGATGTTTACTCCAAAGATCTAGAATAGTTTTAGTCCCTTTGAGTGTACT
>CABXXS010000056.1 GCA_902516225.1 Puniceicoccaceae bacterium
ATGGCCAAACGCCTACTTTTTACAGGGGTATTATTTCTGAGCGCGTCACTCATTTTCGGAGCAGTATTCTGGGCTAATAACTTTGATTTAGTGCCTGTTTTTAAGCTTACCGCCACTTGTATCATCTGGATTGGATATCTCTGCGTTTTCACCCTGCGAATGCAAAGAAAGCTTGTTACACGGCGGCACGCTATTGCTACTATAATCTTATTCATAATGGCGTTGCTCTCCCTTTGGCCTGTAGAGTCCGCGCGTGGCCCTGAACTGATCGATAAGACATCAGTCGCTCCACAATTTTAGGATCTCACAACCTTGCTATGCAATCCGGACTGGAATCCCTATTTGTGCTGGGCACTTCGCATCATGCGACGCCGCTCGATGTACGTGAACGCTTCGCTTTAACAGTCGATCAAACCAATGACTTGCAGGCGCAGATTCATGCGCAAGGGGGAGTGCGTGAGTGTCTAGTACTTAACACCTGTAATCGCCTTGAAATCTACTGTTTAGTAACAAGCTCAGACTCTCTCGAAATAGTACGCGCTTTACTTTGCAAAGCACAGGGAATTAGCGAATTACTTTTCGAACAACATGCTTATAACTACACAAACTTAGATGCACTCCAACACTTACTCGAGGTATCAAGTGGCTTAGACTCACAGATGATTGGTGAGACTGAAATTTTAGGTCAGCTAAAACAAAGCTTCGCATCAGCTCGTAAAGATCAATGTACAGGGAAGATATTCAACCGTCTCTTTGAGAAAAGCTTTCAAGCTGCTAAAGCCGTACGTTCAAAGACCGATATCTCTCGTGGACAAATCAGCATTGGTAACGTTACTGTCAATTTAGCAAGCCGCATATTCGGACAGCTTAGTCAAAGCCGCGTATTGCTAATAGGTTCTGGCGAGGTCGGAGAAAAAACAGCTCTAGCTCTCAAAAGCCGCGGGGTGGATGATATTTCCGTCAGTAGTCGCACTTTAGAAAACGCTCAGAAACTGGCTAGTAGTTTAGGTTGTGCCACAATTAATTTTGAAGACTGCACTAGTCATTTGGAATACTTCGATATTATTATATGCTCAGCCGCATCACCAAATATTATATTAAATAAAACTGCTCTACGTAGCGCTATGAATCAACGTCCCGAGCGCCCCTGCTTCCTTATTGACCTTGCCCTACCACGCAATATCGATCCTACGGTAGATAGCATAGAAAATACTTATCTCTACAATTTAGATGACCTCTCTAGTATAGCTAATGAGAACCTTTGTGCTCGCAAAAATGAAATTCATAAAGCACGCGAGATTTTAAAGAAGCACGCCTGGTCGATATGGCTACAAGTAAGAAGACGTGAGCAGATACTTAGTGCGGGTGATTCGTAAACACAGCATGCCAGTCCTAGCATCGCCTTTAGAGTGTAATAACTTGATTTATCACGACGAACTAGTGCGAGTTACTGAATATACAAAGAGCCTTACGGTAAGAATGGTGCCCCCACTGGGATTCGAACCCAGATCGACTATTTAGGAAACAGTTGTTCTATCCATTGAACTATAGGGACATACGTAGCTAAAAATAAAAGGCCACTCAATCAGATCAAGCGCATATTAGGGCTACAGATAGGACGAGCCGCTTTTCTACAGGATAATAATATGTCTATTTCTGGATGGATAATAGGAACATAGTTGCATCATTTGATAAGTCTAGGCTATCTACATAAGAAAAAGCCCTAAAATTAATACTTGCACAAGACTCATAGAGGCCTACTTTACGCCGCTTTATGAGTTCAAAAAATAAGAAACCTAACCGTTCCCTTAATCCCATGGATTACACTTTTCATGAAGTGGAGCAGCTTTCCCGTTTTGTCACTGAAACCGGTAAGATTCTTCCGCGAAAAGATACAGGTCTTTCCGCTAAGCATCAGCGACGTATTACAAATCGTATTAAGCAGGCTAGAAACATGCTTACTATGAGATAGGCATTCACTATCAGTTTAGGTAACTCTCGTCCTTCACCGTTGCGCGGCGAAGGATTTTTTATACTTTAAGGAAATAGTAATTACTCGCAGCGGCGACAGTTATGACCAAACCTATCCATTGCGAAATTTTAGAACCAACTGAATTTAATCTCAGGAGCTGCGCGGATTTCCTACGGAGGGGTGAAGTCTTAGGTGTCCCTACTGAAACTGTCTATGGCCTAGCTGGTAATGCACTCTGCGATACAACGGTGCGTAAGGTATTCGCAGTTAAAGGCAGGCCCTTCATTGACCCGCTTATTGTTCATTTCTCATCCATCGACGAGGCAGCTGTACATGTAGACTTCAATGACCGCGCCCGAGCGCTGGCTAAGCAGTTTTGGCCTGGTGCCCTTACTCTTGTACTGCCTAAGAAATCTAGCATTCCCGACATCGTGACCGCCGGTCTACCAAGTGTGGCCATCCGTGTTCCCGGACATCGAATTTTCCGGAGCTTACTAGATCAAGTTGACTTCCCTCTTGCAGCACCGAGTGCGAATCCTTTTGGGTATGTTAGCCCAACTCGAGCCATACATGTGAAAAACACACTAGGCGAACGAATTCCAGCTGTACTCGACGATGGTCCCTGCAAGTACGGTGTAGAATCAACTATTGTCGATCTACGTAATCCTAATATGCCCGCGATCCTGCGTCCAGGGCCAATAAGCGCTAGGGCACTTGGTATCAAAATCAACGTCGGCAGCGATAATGCATCAGAAGAAAATGCCCAAGTAGCCCCCGGTATGCTAACACAGCACTACAGCCCAAAAGCAAAAATCATACTATTTCCCCACAGCTCTAGTGGAGGAGTCGTTATGCCAGGGGGTGCTATTATCTACAACAAGAAGCCACCGGAAGAAGCACTCCAGGCGCACACCTATTGGCTCTCAGAAAATGGCGACTTAGAAGAAATCGCACACAATCTCTTCATGGTCATTCAAAAATTAGACCAGGCCGGCTACACACAGCTTCTGATAGAACGTACGCAGGAAACAGAGATTGGAATTGCAATAAACGATCGCCTAAGGCGGTCCGCTACGCAACCCGAGTAACCGGCTATTCCACTCATAGTGTGAAACAAAAAGCCCCGTAGAATCTACGGGGCTTTTGAAAAATGAATTCAGTAAGGATTACTTCGTAGCTTCGTCAAGCAAATCTCCAAGGCTTGTAAGATCTTCTCCTGTTGTAGCGTTATCAAAGGCTTGGCGTTCCTTAATTAGATCGACTTCACTGTAGTTAGCTGCCTTAATCGAGAGGCCTATACGACGTTCTTCTTTGTCGATCTTAATAACACGAGCTTCCACTTCCGAGCCTTCATCGAGAATATCTTTAATCTTCTCGATACGCTCTTCACTTACTTGAGAGATATGAACAAGCCCATCAATATCGTTGTCCAATTCAACAAAGGCACCATAACTGGTAATCTTAGAGATTTTGCCTTTTACCATATCGCCGATCTTAAAGTGAGTTTCGATCTGCTCCCAAGGGTCTGTACTGAGTTGCTTCATACCCAACGATATACGCTGGCTATCGGCATCCACCTCGAGGACTATGGCATCGACCTCATCTGATTTATTGACGACTTCGGAAGGGTGATTGACCTTCCGGGTCCAAGACATATCGGATACATGCACCATACCGTCTATTCCTTCTTCAAGTTCTACAAAGGCCCCGTAAGTAGTGAGATTGCGTACTTTACCTCGAACACGAGCACCAACCGGATAATTATGCCGCGCCATTTCCCAAGGATTGCTTTCAAGCTGGCGAGTACCTAAGGATATCTTTTGCTCCTCCTTCTGGATGCCGAGAATAACTGCTTCAACTTCATCTCCGATGTTGAGTACCTCGCTAGGCTTAGAAATTCGTTTCGTCCAAGAAAGCTCCGTGACGTGAACAAGTCCTTCGACCCCTTCCTGAATTTCTATGA
>CABXXS010000057.1 GCA_902516225.1 Puniceicoccaceae bacterium
TATGCCGGTGGAGATTTTGCCTCCAACCTTTCGTTCCATGCGATCAATGTATTCTTAATGGTTTATTTGACCGATGTATTTGGTCTGAATGCCGCTGCAGTAGGGTTGATGTTATTCGTCGGAGGAATTTGGGATGCTGTGAATGATCCAATGATGGGAGCAATCGCGGACAGAACTAATACTCCTTCCGGCAAATATCGCCCTTATCTCAAGTGGTTTGCGATCCCATACGGTGTCTTATTTTATGCTGTTTTTGCAGGACCGGAACTAGGTGAAATTGGGAAATTAGTCTTTGTTTGGACTACTTACATTTCCATTAAAATGGTCTATACTGCCATCAACGTTCCTTATTCAGCATTAATGGGAGTAATTTCACCTAATTCGGATGATCGTTTTTCTCTATCAACCTTTAGGTTTATGGGGGCATTTGGAGCGCAGCTTTTGGTGGTTCTCTTAACGCTTCCTCTGATTCAGTTAATTGGTGCAGGTGATGAGCAAAGAGGGTGGTCGCTCACAATGGCAATTTTTGGTATCTTATCAGTCGGGATGTTTTTTTTCTGCTACTCAAATACTAAAGAAAGGATTAAGCCTCAGCCTGAGAAAAGAGTTCATGTTAAAGATGATATTAGGTTTCTGCTAGGAAATGCCCCATTTTTGATCTTGGCCGTTGCCGGGATCTGCACACTCGCCAATGTAGCAATCCGAAATTCGGTAACAGTTTATTACTTTAAATATTTTATTGGGGTCGGTGAAGAGCCTGTGTTTTCTCTCAACCTTGGACTATTCCCCCTGCATTTTGATATTATCACTGTCTTTATGACTACAGGTTCAATCGCCTTTTTAGTTGGCTGCGCTTTTAGTGGAAAAATCGGAAAGATGTTTGGTAAGAGGAATGCCTTGATAATACTCACTCTGATAAACGCTCTAGCGGTAATATCTTTTTACATGATACCCCCAGAGTGCGTTAAATTAATTTTTGCGGTCAATATCTTTGCTAGTATATTTGCAGGACCAACCCCTGCCATCGTATGGGCGATGTATACCGATGTTGCAGATTATAACGAATGGAAATTTGGCCGTCGTTCAACAGGATTGATTTTTTCTGCAACTATGTTTGCTCAAAAGTTTGGCTATACCATCGGAGCCTCGGTTGCAGCAACTATGTTGGCATTTTTTGGTTATATAGCCAATCAAGCCCAAACGCCTGAAGCGTTGAACGGGATTCTGATGATGTATTCTATTATACCTGGAGTACTCGCCTTAATTAATGGCGTAATTCTCTTTTGGTTTCCGCTAACTCAAGAGCAAACAGAGGAGATGCAAAACGACCTTACGATTTCGCGGGCGAATAGCGCGTAGAAATAGGGTAGTTTCCCTAATCTATTATATGGTATGTACTATTTGCGTTTGAAGACGCGAACGTAGTCGACTTCCATTCTTTGAGGGAACACGGCTTTATCGATTCCTTCTTTTCCGCCCCAACTACCTCCAACTGCGATGTTAAGGATTACGTAAAAGGGATTATCCTGAACAAAAGGCCAGTCATCGTCTGGGCGCTCACCCTTATCAATGATGTGGTAACAGACGTCATCTATAAAGTAGCGGATCGTTTCGGCATCCCACTCGACTGAGTAGGTGTGAAAATCTCCCCAAACGTCGTCTAGAACAACTTCTTTGCTAACGCCGGCACCGTTCATAAAATTAGACACCTTTGAGTGAACTGCAGAGTAGACATGATCTGGTTTAAACCCTACGTGCTCCATGATGTCCATTTCGCCACAAAGTGGCCATGGATTCTTGTCTTCATTGCCCAAGAGCCAGATTGCAGGCCACGTGCCACGACCTGTATTAAAGCGAGCTCGTGTCTCCACTCGCGCATGTACAAACTCTCTCTTTCCTCTTGTTATTAAACGAGCAGAGGTGAATTCCTGTGAGCCCAAAATTGAAACTTTGGCGTTCGAACCTTTTAATTCCTCAACTATCTCTTTTGAGCGTTCCGGAGTAACGTCATTTAAGTGCGCCTCAATGATGAGTAGTCCGTCTTCTACCCGAGCATTTTCAGGGCGGTCTGTGTAGTTTTGCAGCTCTTCATTAAAGCCTAGATATCCATGTTCGTAGTCCCAAATTTCAGGATTAGGACTGCCAGTATAGTCGAATTCATCGGACCAAGAAAGCTCCCACTGGTCTGAGTCAAAAGAAGCTTCTATATCTGTATTCGCCATGGTGAAAGAGGCAAGAGAAGCGAACACCACGCTTAAGGCGATATTTAATATTACTTTACGGTTATACATGGGATAGATTAATAAGATTTAATGAGAAGAGGCAAAACTAAATGCCTTATGCTAGTAAAAGAGAAGAAGGGAGAGTAACTTCGACGCGTCGTATAAAGCTATCACGCTGAGTAATAGATTTATATAGGTCGCGCGGGAACACGTCAGAAATAGTCTCTTCTGTATTTCCTTCTCTGGAATCTGAAAGGATCTTAATAGCCTTAGCGGACTCACATAATTTATAGATAAAAGGTACTTGGCAGTAGGTGAAGGCTAACTCGCCTGCATTAAGTTTGATACATTCTCGCGAACCATCTACGTGTAAAACACTAAAGATTCGTGAATCCTCGGGGAATTCCGTACGTTTTAGTAATCGCGGGTTAAGGTGAATTGTGCCAATACGTACTCGGAGCCCTAGTTCTCCGAAACGGGTGATGATCTCTTCTTTTACTTGTCCTGTCATGCCAGGTTGTTGCGCCCCTGCATAGGATGGGGTGTGCGAATACGGATCGGTGGGGAAAGCCCCAAATTCTTGGGCGGTCTTATTCGATCCAATTCCCGCTCGAATTTTATAATAGCGATCTCCTAGTTCTTGAACGAGTTTTGGGTCAGAATTTGTGGACTCACTTTCGCGAAAGAAGCACTCCTGTACTGCTAGAAGTAATTTTGAAACTTGGTGCCAATAAATACAGCCTAAACCTTCGTAGGAAAACATTCCACCACTACGACCTGTGAAAGTATCGTGATTGAAAGCCTTTTCGTATATAGTGTGTATTAAGCTTTTTTCTGATTGAATTAATTCAGCAAGATCTGGTTTTTTAGAGAGTGACACAAGCGCGCTATCTAATGCTTCTGAATTTTCGATCGAAGGAGCAAAACGTACTATCCCATTTGTGTCAGCCTTTATTAGAGAGATATCTTCTGAGCGAAGCATTTCTTTTAATAATTTCGATCGGCTCAACTCTTTTTCACTAAGGATGCCTTTTTCTAGAAAATCAGGCAGTCTGCGATCAGGATAGAGCAGAAAGCTTTTTTGGCCTGCAGTGTAGAGCGCACTATCAAACATTTGGTCGACTAAGGTAATCACTTCTTGGCTGTTTAAATAATCAGCACTCAGTCCAGAGACTTGGCCTTCTAGCATCTCATATAGGCGAGTCACTTTAATCCCATCTTTTGGATTTTTATAGCTCAATAAATTGTAGCTATCCATTAAGCCGTCTTTTCGTTTGGCCGTCTTTAAAGTAGCCTCTAACCATTCCTCCGTCTTCTCAAAAAGTAGCAGTAGCTCATCCATCTTTACTGAGCACTTAGTGCTAAAATCGCCTGTATAAATTCGTTCACGATAATATTGCCCGGCAAGACCTAAGGACTGAAGGACCTCTGCACGTTCCTTAGAGTGTATAGATCCTGAGATTATTCCCTGTGAGGGTTGATCAAAGATCTTTGTTAGCGCCTGCACAAAGTCTGCCACTGCGATACTCATATCTAGTGTCTGGGTATCACTTAAATGCGACCACCAATTTCGGCAGAAACGAACGTAACGAAGTAAATATCCAGTGGTTACCATAGAGAGTCCATTGCCAACTAAAGCATTGTTCGCATCATTCCATTCAGGCCGCTCCGTATTCATCCAGATGCCACCTCCTG
>CABXXS010000058.1 GCA_902516225.1 Puniceicoccaceae bacterium
ACTCTAAGCGATTTAGTGCAGGCATATATCTTTGTATTAGAAGATGCTGCTGTCAGTGGCGCGCTTAACGCCGTAGCGCCCGATCCAGTCACTAATACGTCATTCACCCAGACACTCGGAAATGCGCTTGGTAGGCCAACAATTTTTCCAATACCAAGAATACTTTTAAAAGTTCTCTACGGTGAAATGGGTAAAGAGACTGCTTTAGCGGACCTAGGTGTCCAGCCAGCCCGTCTTAAGGATCTTGGCTTCGTATGGGCCCAATCGGACCTAAGGGTGGCCTTACGGGCTACAATACGAAATAAGTAGGCGCAGTATTTTATCACGCCAGACACGAATTGCTCTAGGCGCGATACACACCTTACTTAACTTCGAACACGGCTTGAATTTCTACAGTGGTATCTTTGGGAAGACCTATCACAGCAACAGCTGCTCGTGTGTGACGGCCGCGCTCACCCATAATATCTACGATTAAATCAGAGGCTCCGTTGATGACAGCAGGGCTTTCAGTAAAGCCAGAGACTCCATTTACGAAGCCGTTTAACTGAACGACACGGCTCACTTTTTCTAGATCGCCTATGTGAGACTTAGCCATAGCTAGTAAGTTAAGCGCGCACACGCGTGCTGCTTCTTGGCCATAAGAGATGTCGCGGGTCTCACCGATTTTTCCTGTATGGGTCATCTCCCCATTTACTAGGCAGATAGCGCCAGAGAGATAGAGCAATTTATCCACCTGTACACATGGTACATAGTTGCCCGCAGGCGAAGGTGCAGATGGAAGTTCAATACCCAGTTCCGCGAGGCGTTTATCTATGTTCATCCTTAGTTAGTTCCATTAACACTTTTATATGGTCTTTCGCCTTCTGTCGACGCGATAACGACAGCCCCTACAGTGTCTGAGAACACATTAACACTGGTACGGCACATGTCTAATATACGATCGGTCAACCAAACGACACCGATAGCTTCGATAGGGAGGCCTACGGCAGGTAATATGACAGCGATCGCTACTAGGCTAGCTGCTGGTATACCAGCAACTCCGATACTGGTAGATAAGGCGAGAAAGACGACGAGTAACTGATCACCTATGCCAAGGGCAACTTGTCCAGTAGCGGCGTAGAGTTGAGCAATGAAGAGAACGACTACACACTCGTACAGGGCAGTGCCATCCATATTGACAGTTGCACCCAAAGGCAGAGTGAAGGAACAAGTTTTATTAGAGACATTGGCTCGTTCTTTTACTGTATCAATGGTAAGGGGTAAGGTAGCAGAGGAACTGGCGGTAGAAAACGCGGTCAGGAGCACGGGCGCCATGGCTTTGAAGTGATAGATTGGGCTCACTTTACCGACCAATTTAAGGACCAGCGATAGATTAATAAATAAGTGTACGCAAAGAGCGAGTAAGACGGTGAGGAGAAACCAAGTAAGTGTACCGAAGAGGTCTCCTAAATTCGTATCGTAGATAACAGGAGTAACTAGCCCAAAGACACCGATTGGGGCGAAGCGGATGATACAGTCAGTTAATTTGAGCATAACTGATTGGGTACTATCCCAAAACTTCTGCTGGGTCTCACGATGGTCGGTAGGTAACCTGCCTATTAAGGCGCCAAACAGGATCGAAAAGGTTATAACGCCTAGAAGTTGACCATTATTGGTGGCGGCATCGACAATGTTTGAGGGGAACATTCGCAGGAAAATCTCGAATATATCAGCCGCTCCTCGGCCCTCGACCTTTTCAAGGAGTCCTTGACTGACTGAAATCTCTGTACCTGTGCCGAGCATAGCTGCAGCTACTTCGGGGGTAACATCGCCAGGACGTATAAGATTCACGATAACCACGCCTACAATCACAGAGAAAGTTCCGCTCAAGCTGTAGTAGAGAAACGTTTTAAATCCCATGCGCCCCACACCTTTTTCGGCACCTAGGTGCATAACGCCACTAATGATGGATGCTACTATAAGTGGTACAATGACCATTTTGAGCGCATTCATGAAGAGCTTTCCAAGGAACGAAAAGAAATGAATGAAGACGCCACTGAAGCCGTCGCTTAAGTGAGGCAGGATCAGTCCAGCGATGAGAGTAGAAAGAACCAGAGAGAGCAGAATCTGCCAATGGAGTTTCCATTTGATTGGATTCATAGGTATAGGTTATTCCAATGCCGTATATTTAGACTATTTTACGAGATAGCAAATAGCAGTAATCCAAAAATTAATCAAAATTTAGGTTTATTTCAACCGTAATTGACGTGCCTTTATGGGGGACTGAACCGCGAAACAGACTTACTTCATTTTTTTAACTTTTCCCCGCCTTTGCTAACTTTCGGCGTTTATTCTCGTCTAGTTCACGCTTGCGCATTCTCAGGAATTGAGGAGTAGCTTCGACCAATTCGTCTGGAGCAATATATTCAATCGCTCTTTCAAGAGAAAATTTAACGGGTGGGGCTAATTGTATCCCTTTGTCAGAGCCGCTAGCTCGCATGTTATCAAGTTGTTTAGCCTTGGCTGGATTGACGGGCATATCTTCTATACGCGGGTTCTCACCTACTATCATCCCAGCGTAGACTTCTTCCCCGGCACTGACGAATAGCTTACCTCGGTTTTGGATCATATCTAAAGCATAAGGCATGGTCTTACCTTGCTCCATGCTGACAAGTGTACCGGTCAAGCGTGTAACAATTTCTCCACAGTGTGGGCGGTAATCTAGAAATGAGTGGCTCATAACACCATGACCTGAGGTCATGGTAACTAAATCACTCTCAAAGCCGATCAGACCGCGTGTGGGCACTTCTGCTTCGACTGTCACACCTGCGTTATGGTGCTCCATATTGGTAACCTTTCCCTTACGCTTAGCGAGATTTTCCATAACACCGCCAAGTTGTTCTTCGGGAACTTCTACCCAAACTTGCTCGAATGGTTCGCAGCGCGTACCTTCAATCTCTTTATAGAGCACGGTAGGTCGTGAAACTAAGAGCTCGAAACCTTCCCGGCGCATTGTTTCTACGAGGACTGCGATCTGCATAGCTCCGCGTGCATTCACGAGGAATCTAGTACCATCTTCAGTATCTTCAATGCTGATAGAAATATTGGATTGGGTTTCACGAATTAATCGCTCTCGGATCTGTCTGGATGTAACTTTTTTACCATCTTTCCCTGCGAGTGGGCCGTTATTGACAGAGAACTCCATCTGAATAGTAGCGGGATCGATCTCGACGAAAGGCATGGATTCGGCGTCTTGTTGTGCTGCGAGGGTATCGCCTATATCCACGTCATCAAAACCTGCAAGGCCGACGATATCCCCGGCAACAGCATCTATTACGTCATCAGTATTACCCGCACCCGAGAAACTTTTCATCTTCGTCACTTTTACGCGGTCTCGCTTCCCGTCTTTACGCAGGGCATAAA
>CABXXS010000059.1 GCA_902516225.1 Puniceicoccaceae bacterium
TTCACTGAATTGGCTCCCGCGTCAAGTGAGTATCTACACTGGCCTAGTCTTGACTGCATTTCAAATTAATAGAAGACTGTAGCATGGCTAATAACGTACTGGGTGACACACTTGTAACTTGTAGTAATGAACCGCAGACCGGTTTCTTCCGTAATGGACTCTGCGACACTTGTGGAGAAGACCAAGGTATGCACACAGTTTGTGCACTAATGACAGACTCGTTTTTAGAATTTAGTGCAGAACAAGGTAATGACCTTAAAACTCCTTTGCCTGCATACAAGTTCCCGGGCTTGAAAGCGGGCGACTATTGGTGCCTATGTTTGCCGCGCTGGTTGGAGGCGCATGCAGCAGGCCGAGCTCCAAAAGTTAAATTAGAGGCTACACATACATCTGCATTGGAATTTATCGACTTAGACGTACTGAAGAGCTATTCGGTTAACTGACCTAAGACTGCTTCTGAAAAACGTTCGAGTTTGGCTCTGAGGAAGCGAGCTACTTCAATTGTGTCGTCTTCTACAAGAGGGGTGAGGTCTATAGCGAAGCAGAGTTTTTCAACCGTATCCACCGAGTGTGATTGGTGGAAAGTAGCGTGGGCGGTGCGACGACCGAGCACGGCTTCACCATAATTTTTCCCAGCTAAAATCTGCGACTCGAAGCAGGAATTAAGAAGCTGGGCTAGTTCGGGATGCTGGCTCACGTCGAGAGCAACTTTGTCCTCAGCTTCGAGCCAGTCGAGATCACGCCATACTTCACAGCCGTATATCTGCTTTGGCCTAGAAGAGGGGGGGATGCGCCTGAGGGCATTTAGTGTAGCGTGAAAGACAGCTACGTGGCTAGCGTGTTTGTCTGCAGGATTGTGTGTGTAGAGAACTTCGGGTTGCGTGACAAGTAGCAGGTGCTCTAGATGGTCGACTAGCTCCATACGCGTATTAGAATCTTTAATGGATTCACTGGTAAGACCAAGCTGCATCATATAACTGTATTGCCCAATTTTAGCTGCTCTTCGCTGCTCTTTTACGCGGATCGCTGCCATTTCTACATCGGACTTATTGGCAAACGCTCCAGCCCGCGCACTACCACGACCGTCCGTGCAGGTGATACCGCTGAACCAAGCGCTATCCTGCTCATAGCAAGTTGCTATCCCATGATATGCCATGAACTCGAGGTCATCTTGGTGCGCACCAATGCCTAGGTGCGAGCTGCGAGCTTGAGCTTCGGCAGCGCTCACATGGTCAGGTATATATAGGTCGGCAAAGGAACGTGGCTCTTGCGGCATGGCACTATGCCATTCGAAGCTGTGAAGATCGCAAGATCGAAAGTTGCAGTGGCACTAGAAGCAAAAGGTGGAAGTGAATCGAAGAAGAGCTCGCTTCTACTTTGACTTTCAATCTTTGGATACCGAGCATAAGCACATGCATGACTTCGTGATTGGACAACGCTGGATCAGCGAAACAGAGCCGGAGCTGGGGCTTGGAATTTTAGAGTCTGTATCACGACATCAGGTTAGCGTTCTCTTTCCTGCCTCGAATGAGGCGCGGCTTTATGCGACCAGAAATGCTCCTATAAGACGTGTTGAGTTTCTCGTAGGAGATAGCATCCAGTCGCAATCAGGCGATACCGTCTTAATCGAATCTATTAGACTAGAGGGGGGAATTATCACCTATTTTGGTAGCGGAGTCGAAGTCCCCGAAGCTGAGTTAGCCGATACAATTAGTTTCAGCAAACCAGAAGAACGGCTGATAGGTGGACAGCACGACCAATCGAGCACTTTTGAGCTTCGTTATGAGACGATGCTCTTACAAGCGCAAGCTAGGCAGTCTGCTGTGACCGGTTTTATAGGAGCACGAATCGACTTAATCCCACATCAGCTTTACATTGCCTCGGAAGTATCCGAGCGATACATGCCTCGTGTCCTCTTAGCCGATGAGGTGGGTCTCGGCAAAACGATTGAGGCCTGCCTGATCTTACACCGGCTACATTTGACCGGTCGCGCCGAGCGCATACTTATAGTACTGCCGGAATCATTGGTTTATCAGTGGTTCGTCGAACTGCTACGACGTTTTAACTTATGGTTCACTATTGTAGATGACCCTCATTGTGAATCGGTCACTGCAGTCGATACGCAAGCCAATCCATTTAAAGAAAAGCAATTGGTAATTTGCAGTATTAAGACTTTAATAGAAAGCCCTCGGTGGGGTGCATGTGCGCTGGAAAGTCATTGGGACATGCTGGTAGTGGACGAAGCCCATCATCTCAAATGGTCTCCTGAAGTAGCTAGTGCGGAGTACGAATTAGTCGAAGGGTTGACACAAAAAAGTCATGGATTGTTGCTGCTGACTGCCACTCCCGAGCAACTAGGTGCAGAAGGCCACTTTGCGCGTCTGCGTCTACTAGACCCAGAGAGATACCCAGATCTTAGTAAATTTCGCGAGGAGCAGTCTAGGTATACAGAGGTCGCGGAGGTTGCCAATAAACTAATCGAAGGCGCTAAACTAGCCCCCAGAGACTTGCAATACCTGCGTAGCGTTTTTGAGGAGTACGATGATGAAAGTTTGGGTGCTCAACTTAAAGATCCGGCGAACCTACTGAAGGCTTTAATCGATCGTCACGGCACCGGCCGTGTCATCTTCCGAAACTCACGAGATGCCCTAGAGGGCTTCCCTAGGCGCTGCGGTTTGCCCGTGCAATTAGAACCTCGAGCCAAGCTTTCTAACACAGAAATGCAGGCCCGATTACTAAGCGAGTTCACGATGGAGATGCATGCCCCAGTCGAGGAGCCTGAGACTTATGATTTTCGAAACGGGCCACGAATTCTTTGGTTGGCTCAGCTCCTGAAAGGGCTCAAAGAGACAGAAAAAGTACTTTTAATCTGCAGTACTCGCGGGAAAGCACAAGCGCTCTACGATGCCTTGCTCGAAGAGATAAACGTGAAGGCGGCGCTCTTTCACGAAGAGCTCACGCTTTTGCAGCGT
>CABXXS010000060.1 GCA_902516225.1 Puniceicoccaceae bacterium
TTTTAATTTCATGAATCGTGTCGCAGATCGGGTCTTTAATCAGGCGGGCGCCTGGCAGACTCCGCAGGGCCAAGATCGCTTTCTAACTGCTCTTTCTTACTACTGGACAGAGCCTGCACCTACAATATCTCTGCACCCACGTATTATGCCAGTGCTCACTTCTGACCGTTCGCAGTGGCACGACCCAATTTACAGGGAAGAAGACAAGGCGCTGATACAAGCTTGGTCGCTCTCAGGTGCAGAGCGTATAGCTACCTGGGATTATTACTTTGGCGCCCCTTACGTATATCCCCGGCAGTTTAATGAGTGGATCGCTCAGAGTTTACCATTTTTAGCCGATGCCGGTGTGGATGTATTCTTTTCTCAGTTACCTACTTTCTGGGGTTTAGATGGAGCCAAGGCCTGGTTAGCAGCAGAACTACTTTGGGACACCCAGCAAGATGCTACGGCTTTATTAGATGAGTATTACATTGATTTTTTTGGCGCTGCTGCTGAATCAATACGCTCTTTCTACGAAGCTGCCGAAGGGCACCGTAATTCGCACCTAGGTACTGCCGAATGGATCAAACTGTATAAAGATGAATCAGGCATCGCACTTTTTGGCCCTGAAGTTATTGCATTGATGCGTGCATACATAGAAGAGGCTAAGTTACTCGTCAGGGATGACGTACGTCGAAGTGAAAGGGTCGAAGTTGTATCCAGAGCCTTTCGCTTAAGCGAGCTTTACTCTCGCTACGATCAGACGCGGCGGGAACTGGTCGATCTTTGCATTAATTCGGCACAGTCGCAACGTATTGAATCTCAATTGGAGATATTTCGCCATGCACGGGGTAGCTATGAAGCATATATGGAGCAATATTTAGTGGATGATTATGCTCCTCTTGGTCGTTATATTAAATGTGTTCAATCAGATCCTGAAGCAGTAGCATTACGTGCTATCGAGGGTGGTTCGGGGGATACATTTCACTCTTTAAGTAAGGATCCGGTTTTGGTGCATCAGATTTGGTACAAGCGCAATTTCCTAGGCCCATCGTTCCCGTGGCTAGATCAATGGCAGTTGAACTATCGACCGAGTGAAAACTTCAATGTGACTGCCAGCGAATGGGGTACGGGTTCCTCAGGTTTACGGATAACCGATGCTGATATCGTCTCTATTACTCAAAATTATTCAGTAGTGCCGAATCAATCCTACGAACTTCATATGAGCGCAGCTTGGAAGATCAGTCTAGATAATCGGATTTATATCCATGCCACATGGTTGGATTCCGAAGGCGACAGACTTAGGGCTGAAGTGCCGCTACGCTTACCTTTGGGGCAAGTGCTAGAGCCAGTTGATATTATTATTCCCTTTTCTGCTCCAGAAGGAAGCTCTGAAGTTATGCTGCGGATCCTTGCTTCTCGCCAAGACTTGGATGACTTTTTAGATATCATCGAATTAGATTTTGGTTCTGTGTACTAAATAAATAATAAAAACGGCCACCTAGTTAGGTGGCCGTTTTGTAGTGTTTAAATCTGATACTTGTTGTCTATTCTATATTAGAACCGACAACTGCAGCCATTTGCATCATATTGATGGTCTGACCTTCTTGAATGTTACGTAAATCAGTTAACTTACCAGACTTGCTAGTCGAGTTAGTATTTCGGAAGATTGGGAGTAGCTTTGCATCGGTCACAATGAATTTACCTGCATTTTCTGGGCTTCCATTTTCAGTTTTTGTTTGGAGGCCTTGACCTTTGATGTGATCCCAGAGTTTCTTTGTGATCTCTGTGCGGGGTAGTTCGGTAGCTCCGAGGAAGGAGGCTAATTCTGCTTTGAGTTTTACGGGTTTGCTTAGTCCTTTTGGTTCGTCTGCCATGGTGTTATTTTTTTTGTGGTTAGTTGTGGGCGGGTGCCTATATTTATAGGTGAGAGTATTGAGAAACTAGTCAAGATTAGAAAGATGGCGCAGCGCGGTTACATACCCATCGAAACCGAGGCCTGAAATGACTCCAATACAGGCCGGAGCTGTGATGGAGTGCTGGCGAATTGATTCTCGGTTGTAAATATTACTAATATGGACTTCTATGGTGGGAAGATCGCTACCAGCAATAGCATCTCGCAGAGCAAGGCTAGTGTGAGTGAGTGCTCCAGGGTTGAGTATTAAACCGAATACTTCTGAGTCCGAATACTCGCCAATTTCATCGATAATGAAGCCCTCGTGATTATTCTGGTAAAATTGTACCTCAACGTTGAGCAGTGCTGCTTCCGCCGTTAGTAGGTTTTCCAGATCGGTCAGCGTCTTATCGCCGTAAATCTCAGGCTCGCGCCTACCTAGTCTGTCTAGATTGGGGCCGTTGATGATGGATATACGCTTCATATTGTGTTAAGCTTTTGATTTAATAAACTATTTCACGGCCTTCTGGCAACAACCTTTCGAAGCTTAAAAAGGTGGCTCCTCATCAAGTATTTCATCAGTAGGGTCGAAGGGAGGGGGAGAGTCGGAGCCGCTGCTTTGGTCACTACTTTTTCCGCTGGCTTCAATCTTCCATGCGTTAAGATTTACAAAGTAGCGGTCTTGATATTCTCGGCCGCGCAGGTCGAAAGATACTTTTACGGAATCTCCCACTTTGAGCTGGTTGACCATTTCAACTTTTTCTTTCACGCATTGCAGGCAGATATCTTGCGCGTACTTGTCAGCATCCGTTGTGACCACAAATTCGCGCACATTAAAGCCACTACCAAAAGTTTTTTCTT
>CABXXS010000061.1 GCA_902516225.1 Puniceicoccaceae bacterium
CGCGTTAGGTAAGCTTCCTTCTGAGCAAATTCTTTTCTAGCTTGTGTGAGCTTAGTCTCGACTCTATTTTCACGAGCTTGAAAGTTTTTGAACTCTCGGTGCGTTTTCAGCACGAGGCCTCCAAAAAATATTACTAGTATACTCAACATGCCTATTAGCATAAGCAATATAACACGTTCTTTTTTTTGAGCAAAATCTTCAGGCATATAAACTACACAAAATGTCATTTTTAGCTCATTGGAAAGAGAATTCTATATTATTAAAAACTAGGTTAAATTCTAATGCGCTACCTAATTGCAAAAGATATAAGCTCATATGTACTGCCATTCTCATTAGCCGTATCGATTTTTATCGCCTCTGGTTCCCAGCATCTTGCCACGCCAAATATATATATTCCTTATTCGCCTGATAAGCTGCTTCACTTTCTAATATTCGGGCTACTGGCTACTGTCATCCTGCGCACTAGAAAGCTAAAGCAACTGCGCCTTCGTGATTTAATCATTAGTGTAATTATCGTTTCTGTATACGGTATTTTTGATGAAGTCCGTCAATCATTTACACCTGGACGAAGCGTAGAAATTGGAGACTGGATAGCAGATACATTTGGTGCGAGCGCATCAGTTATACTCTATAGCCAGTGGAAAGGGTATCGGCATCTGCTTGAGCGTCGGGTCCAAATTAAAGCGACAAAAATAACAGCTAAATAGAATGTGTCCTTATAAATGCATCTTGCTATCTTTAAAGACGCAGATGGATTTAATGAAATAATGGACATGGCTCAATTTTCCATCCCACTAGGCGCAAACAAAAGTCCCACCAGAGGTAACACCGCTCTTTGCAGGGAAAGATTAAATTGTACCTGAGTTTCAGCCATATCCATTTGCTTTAATACGCTCTCTAGCATCGAAATTAGGGCAATTAACCGTGGCTTATTCTTAGCTAACTCTTCAGGGTTAATTGCTTCTAGCTTTTCCTTGAATTCAGCCATGGTTTTCACCCACTCATTAGAAATATTAGTGGGTATCCAGCGACCTTGTAAGTTTGTAAACTCCATTCTCTGAACTGTACCGCTAGTTGATGTTAATCCTAGAATAGTCCTCTTATTGTTACTTTCCAAAAGATCAATAGAGCTATATTCAAATGGCTTTTTCCCGCCACTAGATAAGGTAATATCTGTAGTATATCTGATAAGGCTGGATACTGTGCTATCAAAAAAGCTCTGCCCATCAAAGGACTTTAAGCCGTCTGCATCTCCGATTGAGCTTCGCGAAAGACACTTAGATAAAGCGATGATCGATGACCAAGCCGCCTCAACTTTAACAAGGTTTTCTTCAGATATTTTACCTCCGAAGTTAGTATTAAAAATAAATTCTTCTTGCTTATTCGCTACATCGATTATGTGCCGAATGAGGTAGAAGCTCTTGTTATAGAGTTCCGCATCTACCTTTTCTGCTAACAGGTGCACGACAGAGTTAATGTCGCTTTGATAACTCGCAGGCATAGCATCCCAGATAACTCCACCATTACCCTCGGCTAGTTCTCGAGTTATCAACTCTAACGCTAGAACGGGGTCGTCAGGAAAAATTAAGACCCCTTTTTCTCTACCACTTGCGCAAGAAGCAATCAATAGCCCGCTTAGAACTACAAATAAATGGATATTTATAAAACCAAGATTTATAATCAAATAGTTTTAAAATGTACTTAATTTAGGGCCTACTTGGCGCTTGCACCCATCATCTCCTCGCGTGCTTTCTCTGCAAGTGGAGTTGATAAGTAACGCTCGCCGAAGCTACAACCAATAGTCACTATTGATTTACCAGCCATTTCTGGGCGCTTGGCTAACTGCATCGAAGCCCAAACATTAGCACCAGTAGAAATGCCGCCAAGAATACCGTCTTTTTCTGCTAGTGTCTGCGCGGTCTGAAAAGCATCTTCGTTAGAGACCTTAATGATATCGTCAATTACATCCACGTTGCAGTTTTTAGGGATAAAGCCTGCACCTATACCTTGAATCTTGTGCGGGCCTGGCTGACCACCCGAAATCACTGGACTGGCTTCAGGTTCGACCGCCACGGTGAGCAAGTCTTTACGTGATTTGATGACTTCAGAGACACCAGTAATTGTACCACCGGTACCGACACCTGAGACAAAAGCATCTATCTTACCATCCGTAGCTGCCCAGATTTCTTCAGCCGTTGTTTGGCGGTGTACTTCGGGATTGGCAGGATTTTCAAATTGTTGTGGCATGTAGGCATTTTCTCCGTACTCCTCAACTAGTTCACCAGCTCGAGCTATCGCGCCAGGCATACCCTTTGGCCCCGGGGTGAGTACGATTTCGGCACCTAGCATGCGAAGTAATACACGCCGCTCGACCGACATTGTTTCGGGCATTGTTAGTATTAGCTTGTAACCTTTAGCAGCGCAAACAAAAGCAAGCGCAATTCCGGTATTACCCGAAGTAGGTTCTATCACGACG
Organism: Puniceicoccaceae bacterium; assembly: GCA_902516225.1. The sequence goes on from CABXXS010000061.1 coordinate 2,477, forward strand.
CTGTTTGCATTGAGCTTACCGTCACGCTCTGCAGCCTCGATCATAGCTCTACCGATACGGTCTTTAACACTCGCTAACGGATTGAAAAATTCACATTTCAGATAAATATTTGCTAGGAGGCCAGCAGTAGTGTTATTGATCTTAACAAGTGGTGTACTACCAACAGTGTCAGTAATTGATGTATATAATTTACTCATAATATAAGTTCCTTAGTA
>CABXXS010000062.1 GCA_902516225.1 Puniceicoccaceae bacterium
GCCTACGCATGGATACAGGACGCCGTGTGCTTGCTCTTTGCAATTAGCTTATCTGCTTGGATGTCCAGCGCACTTTTGAGCGCAGCTTTTTTCGGCTACCTATCGCCGGGCGCAATACTTCTAAATATGTTGCTAGTAAATCTAGCAGCTATTAGTATTAGTACTGGTGTGATCTCGCTTTCACTAGGCCTAGTAAACCTAGATAATGTTGCTCTATTTATTAATCACACCGCTTGGTTGACCATTCACACTATGGATTCTCTGGTAGCTTGGAGTGTGCAACTACCTTGGATGGTTGTACATTTCGAGAGTTTCCCCAAATGGCTTGCTTATACAGGTCTAACTACTTATTTCGTCCTACTATTCTACTTACAGGGCAAGCAACGTTATAATCGAGCGTACCTATTTTTCCTGCCACCTAGTATTATAATATTAACATTACTTTTCGGATTGGTATAGGTACAGAAAAACCCCGCCCTAATGGTGCCGAGCCTGTTAACGTGCTAGCTTATAATTATTAAACGAACTAGCGACGGCGAGAGAACTTAGTCTGGAATTTCTCAACACGTCCAGCGGTATCAACAAAACGCTTCTCACCTGTAAATGCGGGATGAGAGTCTGAAGTAATATCGCAAATCACAGATTGATATTCATTACCATCTATAGTCTCTGTCTTACTGCCTTTCATGGTAGATTTTGTCAAAAATTTGTGACCAGTAGAAACGTCCAAAAAGACGACAGAATTTAGCTTCGGATGGAGATCATTTTTCACAATAAGTAACTTTCTAAAATAACAAAATAATCTAACCTTGGCGCGCTTTAAAGCGAGGATTAGATTTACAGATGACATAGACACGACCCTTACGTCTAACAACTTGGCAGTCAGGGTGACGGTCTTTAAGTGATTTTAATGAGGATACAACTTTCATAACAAAAAATATGAGAAGTGGAGAAGAAAGGCTCAGGACTATTGCCTGTCAATGGCAAAGGCAGAAATATTTCTGTGCGATCTAATTCAATGTAGGGTCTTCAGGAGGATCACTTAGCAAGCGCATTTCTGGGCGTTCATCAGTAAGTAACTCATGCCATTGAGCTTCTGCGTTCTTATTCATTAATGAAGACAGACTGCTAGAGATAACCCAAGATCCTTGCTCTATTTCGAATTCGAGCTGCCCCTTACTCCAACCAGTGTGTCCGAGAAATCCACGTATCTGAAATTCAGGATCATTTTTGAGTATATTCTGTGCCTTTTTAGTATCAATTCCGAAATAAAGTTGAAAAGTGCCGGCCTCTTCAGACCACTTCCAAGCTGTGAAAATGATCTGCTCATTCTCTACAGGACCTCCAGAAAAAAGTGGGACGTCTGCTAATATAGATTTGCTAAGTTTAGGATCAAAATCACTTAATGTCTTACCAAGTGGGCGATTAACTATAATACCTACAGACCCCTGCCCTTCTGCATGAGAGCAAAGAAGTATGACACTTCGTCTGAAACTGGGCTCTTGCAGTGTGGCATGCGCCAGTAACAAACTTCCAGCATGTAGCCCTTGTGATTCACGTAATTTTCTTCTTCGATTCAAATGCATTCAGTCAGTCTTATTTATAGTTGCTCCAATTTTACGCCACTCTCGTATAAGATATCTTTAACCAAATCATCATTACGATATTCGCAGTGGTATTTTATACAAGAAATACCAGCCGCAGCTAAAATTTTAGCGCAATTAACGCAGGGGAAATGAGTGATATAGGCAGTCGCACCGTCCAATGAAACTCCACGCCTTGCAGCGTCACTAATAGCATTTTGCTCCGCATGCACAGTGGCTTGTTCATGACCGTCGCGTAGTCGTGAGTTATGCGCAGCACCTGGAAGAAATCCATTATATCCAGCAGCAATAATACGATTCTTCTGAGTGCCTCCAGAAACAATCACACAGCCTACATTGAGCCGTTCGCAGCTAGATCGGGAGGCCATGAGTAAAGCAGTCGCCATAAAATAAGCGTCCCAGGACGGGCGATTTGGCCAAGACTGTGTCATAGCTTCTACTTCAGCCAAAATAGCAGCATCTTGCTTATGATTTTCTTCACTCATAAAAATAAGTTAGTATTAAGGAAATATTTAAGGGTAGATAGTCATCTTGAACAGGCCAGCAGGCAAGCCAGCGGAAAGTCCCGACTCCACAATCCAAGTGTAGGCTGCACCATCAAAAGCCACATCTCCAGAGCTAGAAGCAAGCGCTGGTCGACCGATCGAACGGCCAGTCTCATCGATGCGCAGATAATACTTGGCCGGTTGCTCCGCCATCATCGAAACTGGATCAATCCTAACAGGTAAAACCCGTAAGACCTCACCATTAAGAAAACACACCTCCATAAAGGAGCCGGTTGATTCGAACTCCCGCATATCCACCACCTCACCTCCAAACCCACGGAAAAGATCCCAATAACGCCATGCAAGCAGATCGACGGGTGAATTCACAGGGTAACTCTTTCTAGTAGGTAAATCGTCTAGCAAGAGCGCCTCTGAAAAGCTAATTTCTGGTTCGTAGGCAGAGAAACTCGAAAAAGGAAGTGCGCGCGAAGGTGGCTCAAATTTGTGCGCACTATTCCATTGGCCCGGTATAAAAAGCGGCGCCGAGTCAAAAAGGA
>CABXXS010000063.1 GCA_902516225.1 Puniceicoccaceae bacterium
GCAAAGAGCGCAGTATTTGCATCAATCCGCTGACATGATAGAGCGGCAACTGACAAGCGCAGTGAATGACCCCACCGCCGAGAAATGCCTGTAATCCAGGTACCGATGCACTTAGGCTGGACCAAGTGTGTATTGCTAATTTGACCCCGCCGGTGGTGCCTCCGGTTGGGATGAGAATCGCTCCCGGCTTTAAATCCGTGAAGCCGCATTTCTCTTGAATTGGTCTACTGCTCAATCCAATAGAGATGGCAGGGTCAACGAGGGTAGAAAGCTCCTCCCACTCCTTACGGGCCCAATTAGGGTTGGCCAGGATAACAGGTACTTTCAGGTCAACCGAAGCGAATAATGAGGCGGCGAATGAGATGGGGTCCGCTTCGGCGATTAGTACACCACGGAGCCGCTCCTGCGAACTGAGCGCTTCAATTTGTGTGCTGCGCTCCTGTACGCGCGCCAAAAAATCAACGTAAGAAATACCCCTGATCCAGTCGCGCTGTAGCTGTGCTAAATCGAATTCCATATCTGCTCAGGATCATAACACTCGCGCTGCGAGGCGCAAATTATAGGCCCTTCTTTGATCTGTGTCATCGCGTCATCGAACGCATTGATTGTATCATAGCCGACCGCACGCTCCAAATCTGGCAAGGCGTCGGCTAATGTAAACGCACTTTCCATTCCGACACCTGTCTCGAAGACCGAGGAAAGTACAACCTGGCCAGCTAGAGGCTTGAGGCGACAACGAAGCCGCTCCATCTCGCCCATCAGAGGCGACTTAATAACTAAGGGCCCCACCCAAGCGCCCGGCTCCATCCAGCGTTCAGCCTTAGCGCCGTTTAGAGACTCATCTAGGGCGATAGGGATGCCAGATCGTTGCATAGCCTCAGCCATAAGAGACTCTTGCCCGCAAGGAAGCGGTTGCTCCAAATAATCAACTTGGCAAGAGAACTGTTCGAGCAGTTCGAGCCATGACTCAAGCGCAGATGGCTCCAGTGAGGCGTTCGCATCAAGTCGGAGCAAGGCTCCCTTAGGCAGGCGATCAAACAGACTGCGGGCCTGCTCGAGTTCACTTCTCAAAGGCTCGACACCGATCTTCCACTTAAGGCTCTTATAGCCGAGTTTGATTTTTTGCTCGGCTACCGGCAAGGCCGCTGCCCCAGCGGGCAGAAGAGCGCAAACAGCGTACTGCTTTTGCTTAGGCCTTTCTCGCTGAATACTCTGACTAGCGGCGCTTAGAGCAAAAGCACAGGCGGGGAGATTTGCAGGTGGGGCCGCTTCGCTCCCATTCGTGAGAGTTCGCAAAAAGTCCTCCGCTGCATCAATAGTCTCACTGCCAAATTCAGGAATTGGGGCTACTTCACCATAACCAACACCCTGCGCAGTTTCCATTCTAATCAAAAAACCTTCGCGCAGTTCCCAGACGCCCCTAGCAGTAGTCAGGGGTCGACAAAAGCTACGCCGATAAGGCTTTACTAGAAATTTTGCATTCATCGCGAAGACATATATCATTTCCTCCTTGAGAAAATACAATCTTTTGCTGTAATCGGAATATGAAAGCACCGCGAGTCAAAGATTTTTACCAACCTGCGAATCAATTTTTTGAGAGCAACTTGCCCATGGGCTTGACTTACGATGACGTATCGTTGGCTACCCTCTACTCCGACGTACTGCCCCGTCAGACGAATCTAGCGATCCAACTCTCCAGCGCGCTGGATTTACAGATCCCTATTATTTCCTCGGATATGGATACGGTGACAGAATCGAAAATGGCCATACAGATGGCACTCAATGGCGGACTCGGGCTAATTCACTACAACATGAGCGATGAGGAGCAAGTACGTGAGGTAGCTCGAGTGAAGAACCACATACACGGCTTCATCCAAGAGCCGATTAAGGTCGGCCCCGACCAAAAGATCCTAGAAGTAATAAATCGCATAGTAGAGCGTGGCTACGGGTTTAGCACTTTTCCTGTTGTTGACGAAAAAAATAAACTTCTAGGCTTACTGCCAGGCCGCGCAGTAAAAGCACGGTACGCACAGCGACTAGTCTCCGAGGCAATGACCCCTCGTGATCAGGTCTACACCCTCACAGAAAAAGAAATAACCAACGATCCGATACAGGTAGCGGACAAATTTTTTACCGACCACCTCGGTATCCACAAGTTACTAGTCGTCGATGATTCTGATCGCTTGCGCGGGCTCTTCACTCTCTCGGATATTGAACGCATAGATGCCGAATCAACGCAGTTGGTCAAACCCGCCCGCGACAGCCATTTTAGACTAATCTGTGGAGCGGCCATCGCCGCACACCGCAAGCCGGACGGAGACCTGGACCGTGAACGTATCCTCGAGCACGTTAGTAATCTAGTCGACGAAGGCGTAGATGCCATCGCGGTTTCTACTGCGCACGGCTTCACTCAAAGTGTGGGAGACTCGGTCCGCTTACTTCGCAGTGAATATCCTGACCTCACCCTGATCGCCGGGAATGTGACTAGCGCTGAAGGGGTGGAATTCCTCGCCGATGCTGGAGCAAATACCGTGAAAATCGGCCAAGGCCCTGGGTCTATCTGCACGACCCGAATAGTAGCCGGAGTTGGCATCCCGCAGATGACTGCCCTG
>CABXXS010000064.1 GCA_902516225.1 Puniceicoccaceae bacterium
GCTCGTTATCACCATGGCTGTGGCTTTCAACGCTAAGCTAGGTGCCGTCTCTACTATGAGCAGTTTTGCTAAGGATGCCGGTTGGCCGCTGGAGCTGCTAATTGTTTCTGTCGCACTTTTCTTCGCTGGACCTGGACGATACAAGCTAGGCGCTACGAACTAAAACCAACCGCAACACCTCGACTTGCTAGAGGTATATACAAAATACCCACACGCGGGAAAATACTCGCTGAAGTGTTTGCATCACTACTTAGCGAGACTGAAGACGGATCGTGTTCATTTGGTTACTGCGACAGACATCCATAACTTCCGTAACAAACTTTAGCGACACATCTTCATCGGCAACCAAAAGGATAGGTAATTCAGGTGTTAATTCACCCGCTAATTTGATCGCGGCTTTAAACTGAGATTTTTCTAGAGGTCGATCATTTAGATAAATCTGACCTTCTGAGCCTAGGGCAATTAAAATACGCTCTTGGATCTCATTCTCCCCAGCTGTCTCTATTTTGGGTACAGTAATGTTAAGTGTACTTACTTGCTTGAACTGCATTGTAACCAGAAAAAAGAATAGCAGAACAGTTAGCACATCGACTAGTGGTACGATGTTGATAGCGGGCGATCGTCTACGACGCCGTATAGAATGCAGAGTGATCTCCATAATGAAAATCTATGCTTTTTTGTGGTGTAAGAGCGCTTGCACGCCTACACCTATACGCGCTGCTTGAGATTCGATTCGGCGTATCAGGTAGGCGTGAGCGGCCAAAGTAGGAATAGCAATAGCCAAGCCAAGAATCGTAGTATTCAGAGCTAGTGCAATACCTGTAATAAAAGTGCCTGGATCTGGTAAACCAGTCTCAGCGGAAAAACCACTAAAAACCTGAGTCAAGCCGGAAACCGTACCTAAGAGCCCCAAAAGAGGTGCCGCACCAATAACCACCTCAAGAAGGAAAATACCTCGCTCCATACGGCTTAGTTCTAATTGAGCATAAGCCACAAGTGAGTCGCTACCCTCCTGAGCCGATCGATAAAATTCAATAATTCGGCCAGCAACAGACCCTGAATCAGCCAGGGCAACCTGCTCTATGCATCCCGAAGAAAAAGCTTCCATCATTGAGCACGGTAAGACGCGAGAGGCTCTAAGTGCTATGATTCGCTCAATTGTAATAAATACCGCTACAAAAGAACACAGTGCAAGTGGATAGATAAAGATTCCAGCGTGATTAAGAATATCCATAATCCTATAGAGGGAGGGGGGGGTTAGTACTTGGTAAGTAGAAATGAAAAAGAAGTGTAAAATATAGCTGAATAGAGAATATACTAAGGATACTTAAAGCCAAGTATCATGCTCAAAAACTTACTCCTTCATATAAGTGAGTGAACTCGCCGTCTTAGATACTTCGCCCGCCCCCTGCAGTAATTCATCAAGTGGATCATAACGACCACTAAGAAAACTATCACGAGCACCAGGCTTAATCTCACAGGAAACAGAATTCTCACCGTAACAAATCCTTAGGTTCTCAACATCAATACTAATTTCGATCTCCGGATTTATATCAATGGCTTGAGCTATAGCTTTTCGATCCACATCACTGGCGATTGCACAGACAACACCTAAATTAGTAGAGTTACCAAAAAAGATTTCTGCAAAGCTTCCAGCGATAACCGCAACATATCCAGCACGCAATATTGATTGTGGGGCGTGCTCTCGCGAACTACCACATCCAAAATTATTCCCACTAATAATGATCGAAGCCCCTGCGAAGCGCGGGTCATTCAAATTGTGTTTTTTGTCTTCGCCTGACTCTGTCTTGCGTACATCGTAAAATAGATACTCTCCTAATCCATCGAAAGTAATGCACTTCATGAACCGTGCAGGAATAATACGGTCGGTGTCGACATCGTCGCCTGGCACAAAAACACCCTTACCGGTAACTTGATTAATGGGCGTAGAGGACATATTGAATGATGGATTTAAGGGATGTTAGTTATAACTTAGATTTCGGCAGTGGCTAATCCAAAGACTTTACGAGCATCGGAGACTTCACCTGTAACAGCTGCGGCAGCAACCATTAACGGGCTCATTAACATCGTGCGACCTGTGGGCGAGCCCTGACGACCTTTGAAGTTACGATTAGAGGAACTAGCGCATAGCTGATCTCCAATGAGCTTATCTGGATTCATAGCCAAGCACATCGAGCATCCTGCAGCTCGCCATTCGAAGCCTGCCTCTATAAAGATCTTATCGAGGCCCTTTGCCTCAGCGATCTTAGCTACGACCTGGGATCCTGGGACAATAATTGCAGTAAGACTATCAGCTACCTTGTGTCCCTTTACATATTTTGCCACTTCCTCGAAATCGGAAAGTCGCCCGTTAGTACAAGAACCAATAAAAGCAATATCGATCTTTTTCCCCATGATCGGGCTACCACCCTCAAACTTCATGTATTCGAATGCTTCGGACATTGAATCACGCTCCGATTGTGTAGGTGCCTCGGCAAGCTTCGGAATAGTCTCCTCGATGCCAATACCTTGTCCTGGAGTTATTCCCCAAGTTACCGTAGGTTGTATTTCAGACGCATCGATATTGACAATATCATCATAGGTACAG
>CABXXS010000065.1 GCA_902516225.1 Puniceicoccaceae bacterium
TCGCATCCAAGCGCTCCATCCCAATACCAACGGGCGCCCAGCATATCATTCATTATAGCGTAAAGACCGTTACACCAACCCTCCGCACTAGAAGCACGAATGAGCACTTTACTGCGCTCCCTAAGTATCGTATATGCCCCGCCATCCGTATTAGCTTTAGCTAACTCAAAGCTTATGCTATATTTTGGTCGCCCGACCGTTACGGTCTCTAAGCGCTTGCCGTACCGATCCTCAAGCAAAGCCAATAGATCTTCGATTGCTGCACTCAGGTTTTCAGATTCCGAATCTGGGATTACTACGTATTTAAGTTGATCGATCGAAAGCTGATACGTTCCAAGAGAGCGATATGGTTTCCAAAATTGAGCGCGGTGGGCAGTAACCGCGAAAGTGCACTGCCAGATTACGGCACTAAATAGCGTATACAGAAATATTAGTTTAAGCGCCATTACCTAAGCTGTAGAATACCGCCATCATGACATGCAATTACAAAACAAAAAGCACACTACGTTGATCTTAAATCTCAAACCAGAACGGTATACGATACAAAAGAGCCAACCATCTTAAATGGAGCTAGATAAAAAAATCTAGCCTCTGATTGGCTACGCTACACGCTCCACGATCAATTCAGGTGCATTAGGACGCTTAGGCGCGAGGCGATACGCGGTCTTGAGATATTCAAGCACTTCTTCCATCTTAGCCTCGTCGTTATAATGAATCATCATCAACGGCTCACCCTGCTTTACTTGCGTGCCGACTTTCTTAATTTCGGACACTCCGACTGCAGGATCATATTTTCCGTTTCCTTTAATGGCAAGTTTGGCAACGCCGTCAGCAATTAAGCCTGCATTAATAGTATGTACATAGCCACGTTTAGGCGCGGGCAACTTACGAACGTGTTTTGCCGTTGGGAATTTATCTGGGTAATCGATCACAGAAGTGTTACCACCTTGAGCTTCGACCATGTCCTTGAACTTTTTGAGCGCCGAGCCGTCTTTAAGGTGGCGCTGTACTGTTTGCTTAGCCGAAAGTGTGGAACCGGCGACCCCAGCTAGGCGTACAATCTCCATTCCTAGCTTGAGCACTAGTTCTTGTAAATCTTCGGGGCCTTCTCCTTTAAGGAGTTGAATAGCTTCCTTAATTTCTAGCCCTGTACCTACGGTGTCCCCTAGAGGTTGGTTCATATCTGTAACCAGCGCAACACAACGGCGCTTCATAGATCTGCCTACTCGGGTAATTGATCTAGCCAGTTGCTTAGCTTGCTCTACATCTTTAATAAATGATCCATTACCCCATTTTACATCGATAACGAGGCCCTCTGCACCCTCTGCTAGCTTGCGACTGAGCACACTGCCTGTAATTAGTGGTAGGCTAGGAATAGTACCCGTTTCCTTCCTCATATTGTACAAAATGGTATCGACTGGAGCAATCTCTGGATCTTGGCTGATAAAGGTGCAGCCCACAGATTTGAGTTGCTTATGAAAACCATCCAAGTCGAGAACGGGATTAAACCCAGGGATCGATGAGAGTTTATCTAGATTGCTAATAACATGTTCTTCATCAACACCGTTCATGGTAGGCATAACCACTCCACAGGCCGCCGCTAGAGGGGCGAGAACAAGTGTGGTCTTATCTCCGACACCGCCGGTAGAATACTTATCAATCTTAGGCCGAGATATCTTGGTCAAGTCGATCACCTCACCAGAGAGCATCATTTCCTCCGAGAAGACTGCAGTCTCTTGAGCGGACATTCCTTGGAAATAAACTGCCATAGCAAAAGCTGCTTGTTGGAATTTAGGCATTTTCTCATCCAAAATAGAATCTACAATAAAACGAATTTCTTCATCGGAGAATTCACCTCCATCACGCTTCTTTTCAACCAAATGGCTAAAAGAAGGCTTGATGAACTTACGTGCACTAATAATTTTCTTTCTCATCAAATAAGTCTTTGTTAAAAGAATATTGAAGCCGCTAAAACGGCATAAGCCTTTGATTATTGGGCATTAAGAGGGGTCTTGTCGAGTGAAAAATTCAATATTGATTGGATTTTACTCGGTATAAACACACCTTTTAATAAAAATAAACCCCCCAGATATGATTTTTTAATTTCAACTGAGGCACTTCACTTCTAGCTAAGCGCTTGAGCCGCTTGAACGATACCAGCAAAGTCAACGGCTTTAAGCGCAGCGCCACCTATAAGTCCTCCATCGATATTTTTCTGTGCTAAAAGTTCGGAGGCATTCGTGGGCTTCATCGAACCGCCGTATAGAATGCGCACCTTTTCAGCCGCCTCTGCCCCCATTTGACCAACAAGCAAATTTCGGATTTCAGCGTGTACTTCTTCTGCCATCTCAGGCGTGGCAGTTTTACCAGTGCCGATTGCCCAGACAGGCTCATAGGCGATGACGAGTGAATCTGCTGCTTCTGGGGCGACTCCTACTAAAGCACCTTCGAGTTGTGCTTTAATAACCTCGTTAACTTTTCCTGCCTCACGCTCTTCGAGCGTTTCTCCGATACAGACTATTGGCTTCAAGTTCGCAGTTAGAGCAACGAGAGTTTTCTTATTAACGATGGCATCTGTCTCGGCGAAATATTCACGCCGCTCG
>CABXXS010000066.1 GCA_902516225.1 Puniceicoccaceae bacterium
TTATTCCTCTAAAAAAGCTTACTGGCGGGAAGGGCTTTCTAGGGATTGGCGCTAGCGCTAGGACCGATGAGATTAAGGAGTCTGCACGTGTTGAGTGGGCTTCTGTTAAAAATCAGTTTTTTGCTAGCGTGCTCTACTCAGATGACGGACCCGCTAGTGACTTATCGGTCTACTCGGTAGAAGCCGCCGCTGACGGGCGACCAGGTATTTCTGGAAGCGCTGGATACTCTATTGGCGACTTGCAGGTGGGCGAAGTAAAGTCATTAGATTTCCAAATATATATCGGCCCGAAAGAATTTAAGCGCCTGCAGGCGCTAGGTAACAGCCAAGATCTAGTCATGCAATTTGGTTTCTTGGGTTTCTTTAGCAAACTGCTACTGGCTTTTATGTATGCGATTCACAGCGTCATACCAAGTTGGGGTTGGTCAATCGTCATTATGACGATCTGTATTAAATTGCTCTTTTGGCCACTTACAGCCAAGGCAAGTCGTTCACAAAAGCGTATGGCTAAAATTCAGGGCCCCATGTCCGAACTCAAAGAGAAGTATAAGGACAATCCGCAGAAGATACAGCAAGAGACACTCAAACTCTTTAAAGAGCATCAAGTTAACCCCGTCGCGGGTTGCCTACCGATGGTTATTCAAATGCCTATTTTTCTTGGCCTTTTTTACATGCTGCGTACCGCGTCCGAGCTTCGCCATGAGCCCTTTCTTTGGGTATCAGACCTATCTATGCCCGATACTATTGCGGAGATAGGTGGATTTCCGATTAATCTGCTCCCTATTATTATGGGGGTGACCATGTTTTTGCAGATGAGTATGATGCCCGTTTCCCCGACTGCGGATCCAATGCAGCAGAAGATCTTCAAATTCCTACCTTTCATCTTCCTTGTTTTTCTTTACAGTTTTTCTTCTGGCTTAGTACTCTACTGGACCGTTCAGAATATCTTAACGATTATTCAGCAAAAGATTATAAATAATCGCCCCGACGAACCACTCGTACCAGTGGCTGTTACTTCTAGTCCTACAAAAGGAAAAGGCGGAGCTCCTAGAACCAAGCCAAAACGCAAATAATCTTTCACTTTTAATACTCTCCCTATAGAAAAATATTATGTCAGGACATAGTAAATGGGCCACAATTAAGCGTGCAAAAGGGGCAGCCGATGCAAAAAGGGGCAAGGTCTTTTCTGTATTAAGCAAAGATATTACTCTAGCTGCGCGAGATGGGGGTGGAGATCCTGCAATGAACCCGCGCCTGAGAACTGTCATCGCTAAGGCCAAAGCGGCCAATATGCCCTCCGATAACGTCGAGCGTGCGATCAAAAAAGGTACGGGTGAGTTACCTGGTGTAGTCTACGAAGAACTCGTCTACGAAGGCTACGGTTCGGGTGGTGTCGGCATTATTGTGGAGATCACAACCGATAATAAAAACCGATCTGCCTCCGAAGTTCGTAGCACCATGACTAAGAGTGGTGGCAATTTAGCAGGGGTGGGTGCGGTAGCCTTCCAATTTGATCGTAAAGGTCAGTTTATTATAGATGCTCAGCAGAGCGATGAAGAGACCCTTATGAATATCGTCTTGGACGCAGGAGCCGAGGACATCACAAACGAAGACGACCATTTCGAAGTAATTTGCCCTATATCTGAATACGACACACTTTCCCAAGCCCTGAGTGATGAAAATATAACAACTGAGTCTTCTGAATTAGCCTATATTCCTAATGTATCAGTGCCGATTGATGATAGGGACACCGCCCGCAAGGTACTTCATCTTATTGATAAACTTGACGATTTGGAGGATGTAAAAGCGGTTCACCATAACATGGATATTGGAAAAGACTTACTGCTAGAAGAAGATTAACCAGTTTTTCTGGGTACGAAGTCCTTTAAAAACCGCTTGCTAATTGCTACTTTTCCGGTCAGGTTAAAAACCTGTTGTACATTAAATCTACTTACTATTATGCTCAAAAAATTTCTTTCTATTTTAACCATCTTTTCGCTACTACTTGTTTTCGCTGGCTGCCAAGGCGTTGGTAATTCAAGTATTGGTCCAAAAGAGACTAATCTTCTAGGTATTGTTAAAGTTCAGTCAGATTCTTATGCTTCCACTGGACCAGCGACTTTCTCCTTCAGTAGCGATGAATTTTTGAATCGCAGGAATTATGGCGGAGGTAAGACTACTTTGCTTTGGGGTCTTATTACTCTTAAAGACTATTAATGCATTCCTAGCACGTTCGATTTTTTATTCTACCATCTCCCTAGACCGTCTCCGAATGAGGCGGTTTCTTTATTATAAGCTCCGAGTAATTAAAATTTTAGAGTGGTCTAGTGCTTGTGATTAAGTTACTTATCGATTATGACTCAGTCAAAAGAAGAGATTTTAGAACTCGGCCGTAGCACCATTCTCGCCGAAGCTGCTGCCTTAGAAATTGCGGCCACTCGCTTAGACGATTCGTTTGCGGCTGCAGTAGAGCTAATTTTAGCTGCTCCTAGTAAGCTGATAATTTGCGGAATTGGTAAATCGGGG
>CABXXS010000067.1 GCA_902516225.1 Puniceicoccaceae bacterium
AGCCAAAAAATTCTGAAAATATTAAATCACTTATGTCAGTCTATATAAGTACTGGCCAAAATGAAGAAGCTATTCGCGTTGGAGTTGTAGCCTATCGTGCGAACCCATCAGATGGTGAAATTCAAGAACTCATCAAGAAAGCTTCTGTTGAACAAACTATGGAGGCAGGTAAGTGGGAAGAGGATAAAAGTTTCCGCGATAAACTAAAAGATGAGGACGAGTCACAGAAACTCGAACAAGCTGGGCGTGCTAAGACTGGCGATTCTGGTCTCCGTGCCTTGATAGCTGAGGCAAAGAAAGGGGTTGATTTAGAGCCAGAAAATATGAATTTCTATCGTGAGATAGCCTCAAATTATCGTAAGTTAGGAGATTTTGATAGTGCATTGGAGTGGGTAGACCGTGCACGGCAATTAGAAGCAGGTAGAGCAGATGTTAATCTAGAGCGACTTGTTGGCACACTAAAAAGAGAAAAGATGCAAAAAGCTATTACCGAGGTAGAAGAAAGGTTAGAGGAACAACCAGAAGATACTGCAGCAAGCACGCAGCTCGATATGCTGCGCGCGGAGGAGAGGGCATTCCGACTCGAACAATGTGAGGACTTAGTGCAGCGGTATCCTAATGAGTACAGTTACCGCTATGAACTGGGAGAACTTTATTTTGAGGATGGTGCTGCGGATAAGGCAATTAAAGAACTGCAGATGGCTTTACGCAGTCCTAAAGTCCGAGTTAGCGCACTAATTTTGCTTGGTAAGGCATATTCAGTAAAGGGCTTTCATGACCTAGCTGCAGAACAGTTAAACACTGCAAAGAGTGAAATACCTGGAATGACAGATCAAAAAAAAGACGTATTGTACCAATTAGGTTCTGCTTACGAGCAGCAAGGTGATATGGCCCAGGCCATGGTGGAGTTCAAATCCCTCTATTCTGCTGACATCTCCTATTTAGATGTGGCAGATAAGATAGACGCTTTTTATTCTAAAAAATAGATTTAAGAAGCATCTAATGGAACCGCTTGGTCCTAGCGGCGTTAGCTCTCCGCACTCGGTAATTTAGATAAAAAGCAATTTCGCGCCTTTACTTTTTTGGTAAAATGACGCGGCGCCTTGGGATGACACGCGATCTGTCTTCTTGTTGTGCACTTTTGTTATTCTGCGTGGAAGGAAGAATCATTTTTTGCGCAGCTGGCTGTTTATAAGAGGCAACAACTGGTAGCGGCGTATTAGTAGCACTCATAAGAGTGAGGCGCCCAGTGCGACCGTTCATACTTATCGTGATAGCTTTGGAAAGTTCGTCATAATGGCCTATGCTTATTCCGCCTTCGGATTGGTTTTCACTAACCCAATAACGTTTATTCTCTCGCTTATTGTAGAGGCTAAACTGCGTAACATTACCGAAAGTCATTAATCCTCGAAACTCAACTAACTTACTGATAGCTCCGTCTGGCTGTGGGGGAAGAGGCTGCGTATCTGAGTTTTTCTCAATTTTATAGTCTGCTGGTAGAAAGGGGTTCTTATTTACAAGTGATCCAGCGATTATCTCTTGTTGGAAGAAGAGGCAAAGAGCGGAAAATAAGAGAGTAAAGAGCATTATTTTTTCCTTAGTTCGAGTATTTTTTTGCTTAGTCATCCGCACCACTACTTTAAAAATATTAGGCGTTTCTAACGGCGGAAGAAACGAGGGTACTTGAACTTCTGGCGTGGCTCTTTTTCTTTAAACTTACTACCTTCAAGGTACAGATCGCTCGTGCTATCTTCCTTGAGATATGTTTCTAAGACATCTTTCTCTGATGCATTATCTATGTATTTAGAGGAGAGATCTTCTGCTTCCTCAGGATTCTGTAAAACTGTAGGCCTAATGAAAATAATAACTTCTGTACGTTCATAGTCGTCTGTAGATCCACCAAGAATATTCCGAATTACAGGAAGTCGGCCAAATAAAGGCATATAATTATTACTGTCTGTGTTGGTATTTTCTTGGAGACCACCCAAGACAATGATTTCTCCGTCTTTGACGCTAATTGTAGATGTAGCTTCGCGCACACCGATTATCGGCTGGTCGTTGTTGTCGATCTTGATATTTTCTATTACGTTTTCTATAGTCTGCTCAATTACCATCTGCACTGTTCCATCCGCACCTATAAGGGGAGTGACTGATAGCTTTATTCCAATATCCCGGTACTCGATCGAACTACGTGAGTTAAGAGTATTACTAATGCCTGATGTAGTTGAGCCAGTTATGATTGGCTGTGATCGGCTAACATTAATTATACCTTCTTCATTGTGGCTTACGACTATCCGCGGTGCAGATAAGACCCTTGTATCACTATCAGTATTGGTAGGTGTGATGTCGGTCGTAAGCTGAAAATCATTTGGATTATCCAAAGAGATCTTACCTCCAGTAAATGTAATACCGCTTGCTGTACCTGTTGCTATGCTATCAAAGGTTCTGGAAGCACCATTATATAGGAAGCTAAAGCTATTCAACCCGCTTGTTTGCTTCTCATTTAGT
>CABXXS010000068.1 GCA_902516225.1 Puniceicoccaceae bacterium
AGGTATGCGCTCAGCCGCAGCTTTTAGCAGAACACGGTGACGAATTTACTGTCCTCACTTACAATGTGGAGAATCTTTTTGATCTCGATGGACTCTCAATGTTTAGTGACTATGAGCAGGACATTCAAACGGATCCATTTGGATACAGTCGGGCGAAATTACTGACTAAGCTCGAAACAATCGCCTCAGTTCTAAAGACTGTTAATGGAGGCGCCGGACCAGAGCTTATTTTTTTCCAAGAGCTAGAGGCTGATCTTACACCGCATAATTCCATCATAGATGTAGATGATTTTTTAGAAAAGTATGCTCACATAACTTTATCTGAAATGCTCGGAGATGCTTGGCAACAGACACACGCAGGCTTTCCTGTTGAGTTATGGCTAGCCAAGGCTCTGGCAGAGAGTGGAATGATTGGATACGAGGTCGCTACCTCGCCTTCTAGAGGCCTTGAGTCCAAAATCGCGCATACTAACGCTATTTTTTCTCGGTTTCCTCTAAATGGAGTGCGTCTACATCCACTGGAGCAAGCGCGTGATATAATAGAGGCCGAAATTCAAATCAACGGACACCCGCTCATCGTGTTCGTAAATCACTGGAAATCTGGCGCCTCAAATCCTAAACGTGAGCCCATCCGTGTAAAAAATGCCGAAGTCTTACGCAGCCTAATTGATGATCGCTTAGATGTAGACCCGATGTCTGATATTATTGTATTGGGGGATCTCAATTCGCACTATAATCATTCCAGTCTTTATCCAGATATGCAGACTGGTATAAATGATGTCCTTGAATCTTCAGGATGCGAAAGTTTCATAGAAAACGACCTTTATAATTTGTGGTATGAGTTGCCAGCGCAAGAGCGTTACGCCGAAGTCTGGCGTGGTCATATCGGCACGCTCATGCACATAATACTTACGCCCGGACTCTACGATGAAAGAGGTATTAGCTATATAGATGGTAGTTTTCGTCAGCTTATACTGCCTGGCATTAACGCGGATGCAATTGGTCGCCCACTAAAGTGGCATTTCGCGGGTGAGGCTGGAGGCGGTGCATCGGATCACTTTCCTATTTATGCGCGCTTTACGATTATGCCATTTGAGAAAAAGGGCACTCTTAGTGAAGGTAATGACACGCTCGATTACGAGCCTGCTCTTAACGTTTCTAATTATTCAGGAACACTTAATTTGCCGGATGGGGCATTTCTTAATAAATTAAGTGACACAGAATTGTCTGGCTATGTAGCGAATCTCTTCGAGGTAGAAGCTACAATTTTAGGCATTGATCCACTGCGCATCAAAGTAAGGGACCGCGTATGGCCAGCTTATTATACCGATCAGAGCCTGATTAGAGAGGGTGGTTTACTTGATTTAATAGGGGCAGGTGAATCTAGATTAGTTGTACAACCCAACTTCTATAAAGGGAACAGCCAGCTTGTGGTTGAAGCTATACTACCAGAGTAAATACCACGCTTGCGCCCGATTAGGAAATCACTCAAATTTCTCGGCTTTCTATGAGTAAAAATTTCTATATCACCACAGCAATCGACTACGCTAATGGCTCACCGCACCTCGGTCACGCCTACGAAAAAGTTCTCACGGACATTGTAGCTCGTTTTCGTCGTTTAATGGGAGATGATGTCAAATTTCTTACTGGCCTAGATGAGCATGGCCAAAAAGTCCAGATGTCTGCCCAAAAGCAGGGCGTACCCGAGATTGAAGTCTGCGACCGTCTTGCAGATGAGTTTCGGGGTCTCTGTGCTGCGCTCCAGATTTCAAACGATGACTACATTCGAACTACTGAGGTGCGCCACAAAGCAACTGTGCAAGGTATCTTACAGGAACTCTACGATAAGGGGGAGATCTATAAGGCTGACTATAATGGTTTCTATAGTGTGAGGCAGGAGCAATTTGTCACCGAAAAAGAAAAAGTCGGTGGTGAGTGGCCCTCCATATATGGCGAGGTGACTGAGGTCACCGAGACAAATTACTTCTTCAAGTTAGCACAGTACCGTGAATGGCTTGTGGAGGAGATTAAAACAAATGATAAAATGATCTACCCGCGCTTTCGCAGTGCAGATGTACTTCAATTTCTCAAAGAGCCACTCAACGACCTCTGCATTTCACGCCCTAAAGAGCGCCTAGAATGGGGTATTGAGTTGCCCTTCGATCGCGATTTTGTAACTTATGTTTGGTTCGATGCACTTGTGAATTATTTGACAGCAGCTGGGTACGGTACTGCAGAGTTCGAGAAATACTGGCCTGCTGACTATCATGTAATTGGTAAAGACATTCTTGTGCCTCCACACGCTGTTTACTGGCCGATCATGCTCAAGGCGCTTGATATACAGTTGCCTAGGCACTTTCTTGTTCATGGATGGTGGCTAAGTTCTGGTACA
>CABXXS010000069.1 GCA_902516225.1 Puniceicoccaceae bacterium
ATGTAGAAAATAATTTTGGTATTAGCTACCATCCCGAGAGTGACGTGCTCGTCTCGGTCGGAGTTTCCGAAGCGCTAGATATTGCACTTCGCGCTGTACTTAACCCAGGCGATAAGGTCCTTTATCATGAGCCATGTTATGTCTCCTACAGCCCGAGTATAGTATTAGCACATGCTCAGCCTGTAGCTATAGCCACGTCGGCTGAAGACCAATTTGGGATTGATCCTGAACGAGTGGAAGTTGCTTGGGAGCCAGGTTGTAAAGTTTTGATGCTTAATTTCCCTACCAACCCTACTGGTGGAGTAACCGAGCGTGCCAAACTAGAGCGAATTGCCAAATTCGCGATTGAAAAGGATCTACTAGTGATCAGCGACGAGATCTACTCCGAGCTTACCTTTGAGGGCGAGCACACTAGCATTGCCTCTCTCCCGGGGATGCAGGAGCGAACTATTTTTTTACACGGATTCTCAAAGGCTTTTGCCATGACAGGATTTAGAATTGGATATGCCTGCGGTCCGCAGCCACTTATCGAGGCTATGATGAAGGTGCACCAATATAGTATGCTTTGCGCGCCTATTCTCTCGCAAGAGGCTGCGATCGAAGCGCTCAAAAATGGGGCTCCAGCTGTGGGTCGAATGAAAGAGGCTTATCACCGTCGTCGAGACTTAATTGTCCGCCGCTTCAACGAAGCTGGCTTGGACTGCCATTTGCCCAAGGGGTCCTTCTATGCGTTTCCTTCGATCCAGTCTACTGGCCAGGAATCAATAGATTTCTGTAAAGCCTTACTGGAGAAAGAAGAAGTTGCCGTCGTCCCTGGGACCGCCTTTGGACCTAGCGGAGCAGGCTTTGTTCGGGCAAGCTTTTCTACTAGTTACGACCGCATTATTGAAGCTACCGATCGAATAGAACGGTATGTACATGCGCTGAAGTAAGATCTCAGGCAGATCGCTCTCTACTTCGCTGCCACTATTAGTTTTCATCTCTAATCTAGCTAAAGTTACGCTTTAGACGTCCTATTTCTACTTATCGTATTTCATGATCGATCCATCTAGAACTGTCGCCCTGGTTGGGCGCCCTAATGTCGGGAAAAGCCGCCTATTTAACCGGCTTTGCGGAAAACGCATGTCCATTGTACACGACATGCCGGGTGTGACTCGCGATCTGATTTCGACAGAAGTTCGCGACGACTATGTGCTACTCGATACAGGCGGTATTGGCATGGAGCTGGAAATGACGCCTAAAAACATTGCCACAGCAGCCGAAGAGCAGGTCGAGTTCGCTATTCAGGCTGCCTCTGTCGTGCTATTTCTCGTCGATGTGCGCACAGGCATTACTTCGCTAGACGAGATAGTCGCCGAAAAGCTCCGTCGTTACGGAAAGCATGTGCTTTTAGTCGTAAATAAAGTAGACCTTGAAGAAAACGAATTAGAGGCGGACGAATTTCTGCGTCTTGGCTTGGGAGAGCTGTATCGTATTTCTGCCGAGCATGGGCGTGGTATTATCGATCTTGAAGAAGCTATCGACGCAAAACTTGGCTCTAAGCCCGAAGGTAGTGAGGCTGATCAAAGTAAGCGCATTCGTATATCGCTGCTAGGCCGTCCCAATGTAGGCAAATCCTCTATAGGTAACCGCCTCCTTAAATCGTCGCGACTGATCGTCAGTGATGTTCCAGGTACTACACGCGACTCCGTTGAGCTCGACCTTGACTATGAGCACAAAGATGGGGAGCAGCTAAAGTTCCGTCTAGCGGACACAGCAGGTCTGCGCATGCGCCGGAAGGTCGATAGCCCAGTCGAATATTTTTCTAGTGTCCGAACTCAAGCGGCAATGGAGCGCTCAGATGTAGTATTTTTAGTAATTGATGCGGTCGATGGTGTGACTAAACAAGACCAAGCCTTAGCAGGAGAAATTCTCGATGCTGGCCGGGCACTGGTAATTGTCGTTAACAAGTGGGATTTAATAATCGATCGCTGGGAGCAAGATCCGATCGACGGCTATAAAAACTTAAAACACTTCCTCAAGAGCTACGAAGAATCCCTGCGCAAGGAGATGTTCTTCCTGCCGGATCCGCCCGTACTTTTTGTCTCCGCTGTGACGGGATTTGAAATCGAGTCTATGTTGGATAGTGCCGCTGGCATGCAGGCGACGCTCGATATGAAGTTACCTACTGGTAAACTCAATGCTCTGATTCAAAAGCTTTTCGATGCCCGTTCTCCTAAAATAGTCGGCACGAAACGCTTTAAGGTATTTTACGCCGTCCAGACTGGTTCACGACCTCTGCGCATACGTTTTTTCTGTAATAGGATCGAACGCCTTGATCCTGGTTATCGTAGATATCTAGAAAAAGCTATTA
>CABXXS010000070.1 GCA_902516225.1 Puniceicoccaceae bacterium
CCCTACTATTTGTCTGCGCCTCTAAAGCAGGCATCTCAGCCATTGCCTCGGCGGTATCGAGATCTGCGATAACTTGATCCTTGCCCTCGATTACGGCACTATTGTCATCGCTGCGGTTAGAGACGTTGATTTGCTCTGCGCTTTGCCTTTCTTTTATCTTAACTTTGGATAATTCGGCTTCCATAGCATTCTGCGCTTCACGCCAGCTTTCTATTTGCTGTCTTGTTTCCTCCCATTCGCTAGCATCGATTGCCCCAGGAAATTGTTTATCAAGCTGTGCGATTATATTTTCTGCTTTTATCCAATCTTGCTGGCGCAGGTTTATTTCAAGTAATCCAAAGAGTGCTGTTAGCGCGTTAGGTCCCTCCTCGGATGCAGCTATTTGAAGCCAAATCTCCGCTTGGCTTAAGTTTCCTATTTTTACAAACAGATTACCTATAGATCCGGCTACTTCTGAACTGGGTTTTGTGGTTTCAGGATCAGCACCTTTTAAATATGCTTCAAGCGCAGGTTGTAGTTTATTTTTGTTCTCGCGGATTTCGCCGAGACGCACCCATAGTTCAGGTGTCATCCTATCGGTGGCTTGGTTGGCTATTTTCTCAAGTAACTCTCCCGCAGGCAGATTGGCAGCTTCTAGGCCTTGATAGGCTAGGTAGAGTCGCTCGTTATCATTGGGCGCTTGAATGTGAGCTTGCTCGAGAAAAAAAGCTGCAGTTTTGAAGTCGCCATTTGTTGTATAGACTAGGCCAATGGAGCCTAAGATCTCCTCGTCGTTGGGATACTGCTCTGCAAGCTTTTCGAGTATCTCTAGTGCTTCTGAGGGGGCACCCTCTTCGGAGTAGGAGCGGGCTTGAACTATCTGCGCGGCTTTTTTTTCTTCCGGACTATCGCAAGCAACAAGTAAAATTAAGCTAGATAGTAGTGCGGTATTTAATGCGCTATTGAATTTTGCGTTTAACATAGTCGGTAATTCTCTACATCTTATGGCTAATTTTACAATAAAACGATGAGCTATTTACTTTCGTTTTTGGAGAAATACTGTCAAGTGGATAGGGTGTTTTACATTTTGCTTTCTATATCAGATTTTTTTATACCTAGCGAGAGTCGCTTCGAGGGTATATTTTTGTCGATTCGGTGTGGTTTGATGAATGCACTCTTCCTTTCGTCTTTTTGCTTTGCAGGTACTAGCGTTACTTCATTTGCCAGTGTACCATCTGCGCCAAATGGTCTAGTGTGGGAGTCTCCACTTGCGGCGGATCGACTTTACTGCTCCGAGGTTAAAGCTTTAATCGAATCCTATGAAAGTGAGGTTGGGCAGCTATTAACGCCGGGTAAACGCAAGAAGGTCGGTTTAAAGGTAAATACGCGAGGGCGTGCTGGTCTTAACACTCCCCTTAACTTAATCCGCGCTGTCGTAAAGACATTAGAGGCACGTGGTTATGAGCGTGGCTCCATCTTGATCATTGACGACTCCACTTATAATCTACGTGAGGCTGGTTTGATACCGCCCTTGAGCCATTCTGAGGCAGGGTTCGAAGGTTGCCCTGTTCTGGCTTTAGACAGCCAGAAATTTTATGACTCAGATTGGTTTTATGATAGCCCTCTGCCAGCGGCTCGCCAGGAAGTACCACAATTCACAGACAGAGCTCATAGATCTTCTCAACTGATCGAGGGATCGCTGGGGCGAAAGAGTTTCCTTCCTATGCCTTTAATTCTTGAAGTAGACTTCTGGATAAATCTGGTGGTCGGTGCGGATGATCCTTCGCTAGGTGTGGATGGCGCATTAGCGAATGCTACACTCTGGAATGTGAGTAATAGTCGGCGTTTTTTAGTGAACCAAGCGACTGCTTCGGCTGCCGTTGCTGAAATCGCTGCCATTCCTGAAATGGAAGAGCGACTTGTACTTCACCTTATTTCCCTAGACAGGTATCAGTTTATTGGCGGACCTTTTTTTAACTCTATCTACACGCGTTCAGAACCGCGCATTTGGATGAGTAGCGACCCAGTCGCTCTAGACCGTTTGATCTACGATCGAATAAACGCCATGCGCTTGCTAGAGGGCTTCCCTGAAATCGAACCAGTACCTAGCCAGCTG